>JAZUQW010000147.1:0-2903 GCA_045605905.1 Eubacteriales bacterium | reverse complement strand
AGGATAAGGGCAAGCATTACGATGCCTGTAATGGTATAATCGCCTGTCTTGGGGATGCCTATAACCTCGTTTTCTACGGCAACATACCACTGAGCGATTGCTTCGGTCTTGCACACCTTGCCAAAGTTGGAAATGAGAATATCATCGGCCATACAGATTTTACCGTTGTAGATATCGTCAATAACAATGCCCAGCCCTGCAAGGTCTTTCAGCATTTCAGCGGTGTTGTCCTCGTGGGCCACGTCAAGCACCTTGCCGTTTTCGTCACGGAGGAAAGCCAGTTCGCCGATGATTACGTTATCCTGATTTACGATGACAGATTCGCCGTTATATGTCAGTTCGCCAATGTCGGTCTTTTCCTCAATGGAAATCTTAACGTAGGGCTTTGCGCCGACAACCTTTGCTTTATAGATTTTACCAACGGCTTCGATGTTGCCGAGATTGTGGTATTCCACCTCTGCTTCTACTTCCTCACCAGCGGTGTCTACTGCGGAGAGGGCGAAATAAACGGTATCGCCCACCTTGGCGGTTGCGCCGGGTGCCTTCTCATAGGCCGCTCCAATGTCGCCACCCACCTTGATGTACTTGTCTGCGGTGAGGGTGTATTCCTCACAGGATTCGGATTCCACGTCTACCCAAGAGAGGGCAAAGGCAGAGGTCATGCTCAGGATGAGCAGGATGGAAAGAATGGTTGCAAGTGTCTTTTTCATAGATAGTTCCTTTCTTGTTGTATTTCTTGTTATATCTTGTTGTGTTAACACAATCCAACGCAAATCTAATGCGTTAAAATCCGCGTTAAATTAGAGATACTTAGAGATAAAGTCTTATATTGTCGATTTCGTTGTATTACCTCCCCGCCCCGCCTATAATGTGCAAAAAACAGGGAGGTAAACAATCATGTTAATTTACGATGAAATTACAGGCGAATACTTTGATACTGATATAGTGGATGCTATAATAGCCTTTTTCCTCATGCTATATGTACCGGATGATTGGCGGGACGGTTAAACAATAACGCCGCGCCGGGCGATTACATGCAGCAATGGATTGTTTGTCATAAACGTCGATGCGTTTTTTATTGTTTTTTTATTGTTGTTATGGAAGATGTATTTCCCCTTCGAACATCTATCCTGTCGTTAATACTAATGTATCACTTGTTCCGATGTATATAGAAGAGCGACCATTATCATCTTTCACATAACTCGTTCCGTCTAAACTACTAACCTCCGCCGGGACACTAACATCAAAATACGAGTTGCATAAAATGTCTTCATAGACTTTTTCGGTTACCATACCACCCCACGCCATTAACGTCTCGTCTGATCCTTGGCTTGCAAATCCGTCATATACAAGTACCAGCCCGGTGACGAGAACAGAAGAATTATATCTTAATGTGACAGTACACGTTTTATGCGCATCAGAACCACCACCAGTACCGCCGCTTCCTTCATAACTGCCAGCTACGCCGAATATGCTCACACCGCTTTTTATGTTCCCCGCTACAAGGTTACTGTCACCGTTTACAGTTACCTTAGACAGAAACTTGCCGCTGTCGGGTGTGACATCCTGTGAAGCTGCGGAAGGTGTAGCAGTCTTGGTCTGAGTAGGCACCGCATTAACCGTAACAGAAGATAAAGTATATCCGCTGTCAGGTGTTACGGTTTGGGCAGATGCTTTAGGCGTGACGGTCTTGGTTTGTTCGGGTTTACCGCTACTTATATCGTTTATCAGCGTTGCCATACCATCGATCTTTGTATCGGCGGGTACAGTTACGCCTTTGTTTTGTATGGCGGTTTTTATGTCAGCTTTTGCCGTTTCGATACGGTCAATTTCAACGCCTATTTGAGTTAATACGCTCATAAAGCACCCCCTAAATCGCCGCAAGGGCATCTTCAATATCGTTGGTAAGAGACACAGTACCGCCAGTAGTATAGCCAGCGGGTACGGCGTAAGAAGTAGTGGTAAGACCGTCAATACTGCCGCTTATTGCACCATTGATAGGAATAGAACCCGTAACAACTTCGCCATTCTTGTTGACGATCTTCTTGCCGTCCAATACATCGGCTGCGGTTGCATCAACGGCGGTAACATCCTGATATGCAGCAGGGATCGCCGCCACGCTTACGGAGGAAAGCACCTTGCCGGTTGAAGGAGTGACGGTCTGTGCGCTCTTGGTGGGGGTTGCGGATTTTGTTTCAAGGGTAATGCTCACATTGCCTTCGCCAGTATGATAACCCTTGGCTATGGCCTGCGAAGTGTTAGTGGTGTCAAGGGTCTTGGAAACCGTACCGTTATTGGGCATAGAGCCAACAACTTTAGAGCCGCCCACGTATGCAGATTCGCCATCAAGGATTTTATCTGCGGTTGCAGTTGCGTCACCCGTGGTTATATATTCATCGGGGATGGGTGCAATGGTTATGGAAGAAAGCACCTTGCCGGCAGTAGGCGTGATAACCTGTTGTGCCTTAGTAGGTGTTACAGACTTTTGTTCGAGGGTAATAGTTACCTTGCCGGTGCCGCTGTGATATCCCTTGGGGATGGTGTAAGAAATAGTAGTTACATCAAGGGTTTTTGAAACCGCACCGTTATTAACCATAGTACCGGTTACTATGGTTCCGTCTGCGGCAACAAAAATCTTGCCGGTAAGCACATCGCCCGCAACGGCATCAACAGATGATACATCCTGATAATTATCGGGGATGGGTGCAATGGTTACATCAGACAAGCCATAGAAGCCGCTGTCAGGAGTGACAGACTGCTGTTTTTTGGTGGGGGTTGCGCTCTTGCTCTGAAGGTTATAATTACCGCCACCGGCTACACCTGATACCGTGCCGCTGCCGTTATGATATCCGGCGGGAATGGTGTATGTATCGCCCTCCTGCACGGTTACGGATATTGCGCCA
>JAZUQW010000146.1:0-4903 GCA_045605905.1 Eubacteriales bacterium | reverse complement strand
AGTTGTTCCTGAGTATTGTCTCCTAAGACCGCTGGCCTCCGACTTAGGATCTTCTCAGAGGATATGCAATAACCATTGATAAATTTATCAGTGACCGTGTGCTTTCTAAAATTGCCGAGTTCAATCAAAAGGCACTTCTCAACTCTTCGGCAAAGAAGCCTTATAAACCGATCGAGATCAGTGAAGACGGCTTGGAGCTTGTAGAGTTCCTGAGTATTGACTGCACCGCAACCGAAGGTGAATGGCACTCCGACAGCGAGATCAAGATCGACAAAAACGGTTATGTTATCATAAACGGCAAGAAAACCAAAGAGTTTTGGGACGGCCGCATCCGCTGTGAAAACAAACCGCTTCGCCTGAAAATCCGCAACATCTGCGGCGACGAAACGGTGTGGGAGGTATAAGTAAAATGTATTCACCATTTTCTGATAGCAAAGGGCGACCGTTGCCAATTGAAAAAGTTAAATTCAGTCATCTGTCGCAGCTTGTAGATTGTGATGAAGGACATCACGTCGAATACAAATTATTGCTTGAAGATGGCGGAAAAGCGCAGTTGGCAAAAGAAATCACATCGTTTGCTAACTGTGAAGGCGGTTGGCTAATTGTAGGCATAGATGATAAAACAAAAGAAATTAAACCGATAGATAAACAGGACTACAGCCAACGCATCGGAAAGATTGCGACACGTATATCACCTATGCCGGAGTTTAGTACTCGTTTCTTGACAATGCCTGACAATAAAAATGCTGGAGTACTGCTTGTCTATGTATATGAAGGTCGCAATGCTCCTTATGTCTGCAATGGTAGTATTTATGTACGTAGTGGAAGCAGTAAAGAGCCAATTAAACCCGCAGATAGAGGTAATATAGAATATTTATACGAGCGATCAAAAGGATACATAAAAGAAATAGAAGATTTCTGTCAAAGAGACTATTTCTATTCGTATAACAATCTGCTTCAACGAAAGGTAACATACCCCATAGCTAATATATATCTTAAAAATATCAGTTCTAAGCGGGATGGTTTCTTTAATGTATATGCCAACAGAGATAAAGTTATCGACTTTGTAAAATCAAAGTGCAAAGTTTTTGAACATATTAGTTATTCAATGCGGTCGATAATCTTTATGCAGAAATTTGTTTTACCTGGTTCTAATTCAGTAACTTTTGTATTTGAGTTGTTTTATGATTGGTCCTGCAAAATTACTGTGCCGATAGGACTTTCAAACGGAAGCGGAAAAGATGACTATTTAAATATTTATACAGAACTCGGTTATGACAAAGAAAGCGTTGAGAAATTTCAATTAGCAAGTGGTTCGGATGTATTTAATTCTCTGTTCTTCGGGATGTGTCTTTTCAAGGATGTTGCAAAGCAATATAAACTAAAAGAGAAAGATTATGCTTTTTGTCTTGAAATTGAAAATGCAGGAGATACTGTTGTTGCTTTTGATTGTGATAAATACAAAGAATATATTAAAGAATATGGAATTCCATATGCACACAAGGAAGTTAATAAAGGCAAAATTTCTTTTTTGCGAGATTTTCCTAAAGTAAATTTCAACGATTTATCATATTCGCTGATTGCTGATGACTTGGGTGCTGCTTTTGGTTTTAGAAGCGATTCTGTTTTTAAAATTCTTCAAGATTACAACAAAAAATACATTAAAACATTGCTAAAACGATAGCTTAAAGCGCAACCCGCCGAGGGTAAAGCCCCTCGGCGGGTTTCTCTATCTGTTGTATCTTATGGCTTTGGGGTGGCGTTTTTGGCAGCTTCTTGTTCTTTTTTCCAAGCTTCGTGCATGGCATCGCCTCCTTCGTTGGAGTAGTATTCAAGAATATCGGGGAGGAAAAGACGGGCGAGGGATTTTACGACGTGGTCGGGGATTTTTTCTTCGGCCGTATTGCTTTTCAGGTAGCCGCTTATCCTGTCGTAGCGTTTTTTGGCTATCTGAGATATCGCCCAGCTGTCTAAGGACCTTGGCAAGGTCATAACCGCCAAGATAAATACGCTTCCTAAGATAGCTATAGCAAGCTGTATTACGCTGTAGGTGCCGAAGCTGTCTAAGGCGCTGATTTGTGTAGATAAGACTTGACTTTGGGGCAAAGTCATAAGCTTGGCTTGGGTATCAAGCAAAGTTACGGATAAAATAATAAAAGCTAAAAACATTGGTTAAATCTCCTTTTCTGTTGGTTGTCGTAATAATTCCTTTGCCGCACAATACCCGATTGCCTGTGTTACCCGTGAATACGGCAGTTAGCTGATGTGGAGGTGTGGAAACACCCCCGATTTGATACCAAGTAAAACTTAGCTATCTCAGAATAGACCGAAGGCTACAGATATACGCCGTCAGTTTAACGCTCCTCTTCCTCGTGGTCGTAATCATCGCCTTCTCTTTCGCATTTCTCTGCTTGAAGCTCGCGCACTTTACTCCGAACGAACTCTTGCGTGGCAGGAAATCTATCGCATATAACCACAATAAGCCGTTTAAAACGAGCGTTGCTTTTCTCAAGGGCTTCGTTTTCTTCCATAACCGCTCTCGTTTCCGCCTTAGCTTTGTCACGCTCACGCTTGGCTTCATCTCGCTCCTTCTCGACTTTTGCCAAACGCTCCTTAAGCTTTCTTGCAGTATTGTCATACCCCTCCTTGATTAAAGCCTCTGCCTTTTTAAGCATAGCCTTAGCCTTGTGATAAAAACTGTAAGCGCCGAGGCATTTCTCGTATACTTCCTCAGACATCTCTACCGTCTTACTCTTAAGGAATCTTTTCACCTTGCTCATTAAAGACAGCTCCTCTTCAGCCTCCGGTTCGGGCGTGGCTTTTAAAGTCTCAAGCTCCTTCCTCATAACGGAAAGCTCGCTATCCAAATTCTCAATCTCTTCACGTTGCTGTATGACTTGAGCCTTTAAATCTGAGACAGCGGTTTCAAACTCCTCAACCTCCGCCTCGGCTTTACGGCGTGCCTCCTCAGCCTCGGCTTTGTACTTATAGCTGCTGCGTCCGTTCCTGGCACGCTTCTCGGCGGTCTGCTTTCTGTACTCCGCCTCGCCTAAGGTCTTACGCTTGGCTCGCTCCTCAGCCTCGTCATATGACTTGCAGTCCTCGATGTCCCAACCCCTTGCCCTCATAAATTGGGGTAACTCCTTGTTGATACGGCTAAAGGTTTTAAGGCTTACCGCTTCCTTGGCGCTAAGTCTGCCGTCAGCTGTCATAGGCTCCCAAAACACGTGGACGTGGGAGCCTTGCTCGTCAAAGTGGTAGGCGGCGCTCTTTACGTTAGCTTTGCCAACGATGTTGGCAAAACCCTCTACACCGTCTTTCAGAAGGCGTATCTGTTCTTCCCTTGATAGCCCATTCATAAAATGGGCAGGCGGTTTGAGAACGGTCGCTACCATAACGACGGCATCGCTGCGTATCTTACGCTTGCCCTCTGCGGCGGCTTTTTCGTTAAGCTCCGCTATATGGGCTTTGGAATACGCCATAAGCTCCGCCGAGGAAGCGTAACCTTCGTAAAGGTTTAGGCTCGCTCTGCTTTGGTCGATATCGCGGTCAAGACCTTGGCGTTCTGACAGAGCCTCTGCGGAAACCTTTTTAAGGTCGCCGCATTTCTTACTGGTAGTTCCAACGTTGTTAAGCTTAATCGTTGGAGAGGAAATGTGTACTCCCATCGGAATACCCCCTTCGTATAAAATATTAAAGGAACATCGCTGTCCCTTCGATAGAGTTATACAATTCAGGCAGGGTGGATAAGGGAAACGGATTAAGATATAAAAACAAACGAGGGACTTATACCATAAGTATGTGCCCTCGTACTTATGTACATAAGTACAGGGCGCAGGGGAGACCCCTACAACCCCCAACGGGAGACGAAGGAAACGAGGGGAACGACGGGAGACGAGGAAAACGAGGAAAAGCGGGAGAAAAACGCTAAAGCAAAAGAAAAAGCAAAAGCGGTAAGTGAGGACTGCGCTCCACTTACCGAACATATATGTGTTCGGTGACTAAGCCACAAAGCACATATATATTACACGACTTTGCTTTTTTCCCTCTGCGTAACATATATCTGCTCGGCGGCTATGCCGCGAAGCACATATATATTACATAACTTTAGCGTTTTTACTTACCGAACATAAATACGTTACACGGCTTCATTGATCTGCGCCTACGCAACATATTTCCGTTACACGCCTTCGCCGGCTTTTGCTACGAAGCACATATATATTACATAACTCTGTACGCTGACGAAAATATGCTCGGAAATAAAATGTAAACATTTTATGAAGCAAAGCGGCACGGTGGAGGCACCTGGGGATAAAAATACAGAAAAAGCCCTTGAGCAAGGGTGTATACCTCTACTCAATGGCTTTTTTGGAAACTGCTCTTAGACAGCTCGGCTTGACTGCAGACTCGGTTTGCGGTATAATATAGGGGAAAAGAGGGCTTTTGAAGGATGAAAACATTATTTTGGCACTAATATTGTAATATATATACAGATACAGACGCACTAAAAATATTGCGTTAATAGATAAAGATGAAAGGTATTTAGATGATGGAAGAAAGAAGAAACGCAGTAATTTATGCAAGGTTTTCCTCCGACAATCAGCGTGAGGAGTCTATTGAAGGTCAGCTTCGTGAGTGCAAGGCTTTTGCCGAGAAGAACGGCTACCTTATCGTAGGCACTTACATAGACCGTGCGTTTTCTGCCCGTACTGCAGACCGCCCCGACTTTCAAAACATGATTAAGGACAGCGCAAACAAGGCTTTTGATTACGTTATAGTTTGGAAGCTTGACCGTTTTTCAAGAGACCGCATTGACTCTGCCATGTACAAAAGCGTGTTGAAGAAGAATAAGGTTAAGGTCGTATCCGCTACCGAAAACATAACGGACGACCCAACGGGAATA
>JAZUQW010000145.1:0-6367 GCA_045605905.1 Eubacteriales bacterium | reverse complement strand
ACGTCATTTACAAGTCTGTCACCGATATAAAGCTCACCATCGCTGATTTCTTCAAGACCTGCTATCATTCTAAGAGTAGTGGACTTACCGCAACCGGAAGGACCAACGAGTATAATAAACTCCTTATCCTTAATATCAAGGTTGAAATCAGAAACTGCAGTTACGCCGCCTTGATAACGCTTGGTAATGCCCTTAAGTGTTAAACTTGCCATTTTTATTCCTCCTGATAATTGTGCTTCAAACCGAGTATATACAAACTCAGTGTAGTTTTCATTGTATATTATAATAACAAATATTAATGATAATTTAAAGGTTATTATTTAACAAAGTTTATATGCCGCGTTTGTGCAATCTGCACATATAATTTACAGTTGAGTGTTAGGGTGCGATAATGCGTGTACTTCGCTATCATCTAAAAGTCTAAAATTGCCAAGTTTTAAGCCCTTATCCAACTGGAGCCCGCCTATTGAAACTCGGTTCAATTCAAGGACTTTATTGCCCTCGGCTTCGAACATGCGTTTGATTTGATGGTATTTCCCTTCTTTTATGGTCACTCTGCAAACAGTGTTTTCGAGTTCTTCTAATGTGGCAGGCATACATTTATATCCGTCTTCCAAAACGACGCCATCTTTAAATTTGTTTATTGTGTCTTGAGATATACGGTGTAAGGTTGTAGCTATATATACCTTGCTTACGTGTTTGGTGGGAGAAATTAATCTGTGAGCAAGGTCCCCGTCGTTTGTAAGTATGACCAATCCTGTTGTGTTTTTGTCCAACCTACCTACACTGAAAAGATTAAGCTTTTGCAACTCGGGCGTTAGCAACAAGTTGACGATCGGGGAGCTTGGGTCGTCTGTAGAACATACGTATCCTTTTGGTTTGTTAAGCATTACGTATATGAATTTGCGGTAGAATATTTGCTCACCGTTTAACATTAACACATCGTTGTTGCTGATTTTTGCCGAACAATCTTTGATTGCTTTTCCGTTTACGGTTATGCTTCCTTTTTTAGCGGCTTTTTTTGTTTCACTTCTTGATAATTTCCCGGTTGATGCTATTATTTTATCAATTCTTTCGCTGTAATTTCCCATAATCACCTTTTAAGCCTATTTAGGCATTTTGAATCCGTGCAAAAAAGCATCTGTGCCTGTTTTGCATATGTCGCCACCAATTATATTATCATTGTAAACTAATAAGTTTGCAATTACATTTTCTGTGTTTTCGTTGTAGTCGTTTATAGCATACGTGTAACGTTGTACATTAAGCCCCGAATAACGTTTTAAGTTAAGACCTTGGCTTCTTTGTTGGTCATTGTATTTTTCGTAAACGCTATCAAATGTTTCGGGGATTGTTACAGAAACAACTTCAAGCGGATTTGGATCAACCGTGTAACCGAAGCTTTCTAAAAAACTCACTCTGTCGTCGTTGGTTGTTATGTCGCTATAATCATATGCAACAACGGCAACCGATTCGTATTTTTGCTGCTTTGGTACAACGGCCGCTACGGTAAGGATAATCGCTATTGAACAAATTAAAAGTGCAAAATACTTTAACCTCGATGCTTTTACAGTATAAATAAACATAAGACCACTCCTGAATTAAGATATGTTAGATTATATGAAACCGTCGTGGAATTATGATTATTACTTTCTATATAAGTTCTATTAATTCGTCGTAATATTCGTTTAGCGAAGTATTTAATTTGTCTTTTTCTTCTTCTATTTCAGCCAACTTGATGTAGTCAGTAGAATGAAGTTGTGAGAGCTTGTCTAATTCAGAAAGCTGTGCTTCTGTTTCGGCAATGCATTGCTCTAATTTTAACTTTCGTTTTTCTTCTTTTCTTTTGTTGCTTAACTCTTTCTTTCTGTTTTGATATTCAATAGAACTATCGCCTGTTTTCTTTTGCTCAATATTACAGGTAGTTTTATCGGGCTTTTGTTTTAAGTATTCGTTGTATCCGCAATTGTAAAATTGGTAACCGTCTTGATATATGTTGTCGATATCTAAAATCTTTGTTGCTAAAGTGGAAATTAAATATCTATCATGTGAAACGCAAAGTAATGTATCACCAAACTCGTCGAGGGCACTTTCCAAAACCTCTTTAGAGCTTATGTCAAGGTAATTGGTTGGTTCGTCAAGTATTAAAAGGCTGGCACCGGATAGCACGAGTTTTGCAATGGCAAGACGCGCTTTTTCTCCGCCTGACAAAGAGTTTACGGATTTGAACACGTCGTCGCCTCTAAAACCGTATTGAGCTAAAGCTTTTCTTAATTCGGTTTGAGTGAAATTAGGGTACGCATTCCATAGTTCTGTTATAACATCAAGGGCATCATCTAAAAGCATCTGTTCCTGGTCATAATACCCAAGCTGTTGGTTGTATCCGAGCTCGACAACACCTGCATCTGGAGGAAGTACATTGTTTATAATTTTTAATAGTGTGGATTTTCCGCTTCCGTTGCCACCTACTATAAATAAACGGTCTTGTCTTTTTAACTCGAAGGTTAAGTTCTTAAACAGTGTCTTCTTGCCAAATTGTTTTGTGATGCCTCTAACAGACAAAACGTCGTAGGCTCCATTGCGATTGCTATCGATCTTAATTTTTATGGATAGGGGAGCGTTATCAGGTTTGTCAAGCTTTTTCATACGATCAATGGCTTTCATTCTGCTTTCTGCGGCTATGATATTACGTTCTCTATTCCATTTTCTTTGGTTTTCGATAAAGGCTTCCAATCGTGCAATTTCTTTTTGCTGCAGTTGGTAGTGCTTTTGCGCATCTTCGGTGAGTTTTTTCTTCTTCTCTTTAAAGATAGAGTAGCTTCCGCTGTACATTGAAGACTGTCCGTTTTGTATCTCTAACGTATCAGTTGTAGTTTTATCGAGAAAATATCTATCGTGCGACACAATAAGGAAAGTTGCGCTTGAAGAGCGTATTTGTTCTTCTAACCATACAACTGCATTGATATCAAGGTGATTTGTTGGCTCGTCTAACAAAATTATATCAGGGTTGCTCATAAATAAAGCTGCAAGAGATAATTTTGTCTTTTGACCTCCGCTTAATTTTGTAGCATCTTTTTGCAAATCTTCGTCAGAGAATCCTAATTTCTTCATCATTGAAGCGGCTTTTGATTTGTACTCATATCCACCTAAAACGCCAAATTTGTCTCGTAGCGCGGCGTACTTTTTTATAATGGCTTGATCACCGTTGTGTAGTTGTTCTTCTAAAATGCGCAATTCTTTTTCTATATCAATTAAGTTTGAAAAGCGGGAAAAGGCGACGTCTATAGCGGTTAAGCCTTGGAATGAACTGTCTGTGTATTGTTCTAATTTTCCAATCCTTACACCGGCAGCAACGCTTACGTTGCCGGTGTCGCATTCAATTTCTCCAGAAATAATACGCAGCAGGGTGGATTTACCTGCTCCGTTTACGCCAATAATGCCCAATTTACAACCTGCATTTACAGAAAAGCTAATATTGCTTAAAATAGTGTCCGTGCCATAGGAAAGGGAAATATTGTTGCAAGATAATATACTCATAACAAACCTCCAAGTTGTATAAAATATTATAGCACACAAAATATAAAAAGTAAATATCGGTTTGCTACTATTGAGAGGGTAGTTGTGCAAATTTACAACAATAAATAATGTTTTCTCTGCAACTAAAACCACAAAAAATTCCCACAAATTATCCACATACATTATATCGTACACGCAGTGTCGAGGAGCACACAAAATAAAGAAACGGTTGCTATAGTATACATAATTAGGTATACATAATGCGTTGTCATAATTGCTGATTTTGTTTTTGTATGTAAATATGACTTGAAAAAAACATGAAAATATATTATTATAATAGAGCTGACGTAGAGATATTACGTTTGAATTTATCAATTAGCGAGGTGCTTATGTCAGTTTCGGGTATGAAATTCGCATTTCTTGGCTGTGGCAATATTGCAAACGCAATTATTGGCGGCCTGATGGAAAAGCAGCTCGTTTCATCGAGCGATATATTTGTATATGACGTAAATAGCGAAAAGTATAAAAGCGACATAATGTTGCGTGTGAATTGTTGCTCTACTCTGAAAGAAGCTGTTTCTGCCGCTGATATTGTTGTATTTGCAATAAAACCTTCTGTTGTTTCGTTGGTTGCAAAACAAATTGCGGATGAAGTAGACGGTTATCTATGTAAAATGTATATTTCCGTGGCGGCAGCTGTTCCCACAGATTATATTTGCGAGTGTTTGGGGCATGAGGTTCCCGTTATAAGAGCAATGCCTAACACACCGTTGATGGTTGGAGAAGGTGCTGTTGCTATTTCTCGAAATAGATTAGTCACAGATAAACTATTCAGTTATATATGTAGACTGTTTTCTGGTATATCGGTAATTTCTGTTATTGACGAGTCTTTGATGGATAGCATTGTGTCTGTTAATGGCTCATCGCCGGCGTATGTTTATTTGTTCTTTAAGTCAATGATTGATGCAGCAATAGAATTGGGTGTTCCACAGGACAAGGCAACGCCGTTGGTTTTACAATCTATTAAAGGCGCTTTAGCTATGCTACAGCGTTCGGGAAAAGATGCTGATACTCTGATACGTGATGTTTCCTCACCCGGAGGAACGACGTTAGCGGCTTTGTCTGTTCTAAACGATAATGGTTTTTCCACCATTGTTCGAGACGCTATGTTTGCGTGTTCTGAACGGTCCAAAGAAATGTCTAAAGAAATTATTAACGGTCGGTAATAAGGTTGTCCTGAATTTCATAGTAGTGTTATTGTAAAATTCATTTTAGCGGGGTTTACAATGATACAGCCAAATTATGATATAAAATCAATTGTTCCTTATTCTGAAAGTTATGCTTTGCATGCTACACGCTTGTATAAAGCAAAAGAAAATTTAATAAAAGATACTGAACGCACAAAGCGGTGGCGCGTGTGTTTATTCTACAAAAGCCGATACAAGACCTACGTTTTTTTCCTTTCACTGTTCTTTCTCCTTTCAATTTTTTCGAGTTGCTTGTACTTTGAAAGAAGTTATTATAGTTATCAGTGGGCTACAAATGTTGTTGAAAAATTTAAGCGGCTCGGTTTTTCTTTCTCTTTTTTTATCGATTATTTTTGGTGGGCTCTTGCCTATCGGCTTTTGTCTTTTTTATCAGGATTTACTATATTTGCTTTTACAACGGCATTCTTTTGCAGTTGCCGTACTTTTTTTTCGTCTTCTTTTCTGTTTTTGATATTCGTTGATTACATGTCCTTCAAAGGGTTATCTATCGTTTTCCTTTTCGTTGCATTATCTGCATTTTTAGCTTTTATAGATATTGTTTTTTTTGCAGAAACTATTAAATTTAATTCTTCGCGTAAATGTAACTATTGCACACGCACTGCGTTTGTATACTGTATGATGTTCATTGGCTATTTGGCAGTCGTACTATTTTCTATTTACTTGCAATTGTGTTTGTTAATTTCTGTGTCGTAATTTTTAAGAATTGAGGATTCTATATTAATGGTTGTTGATACATACTCAAATGAACTGACCGCCACACGGGACCGTTTTATTGAGTTTTTAAAAGAAACAAAAAAATCGTCTCAAAACACTTTGCTCGCTTATATAAGGGATATTGATAAGTTTTATGATTATGCGAGACTTGTGGGGATAAAAGAATTTGCACATATTAGTAAAGAAACTGTTGAGGAGTATAAGCGTTATCTTGGCACTTCGGGTCTTTCGGCTCCTAGCGTATCGAGAGCGCTGTCGGCGTTGAGGGGGCTCCTTCAATATTTAGTTTCTTTGGGAAATATCGATAGTAACCCGGCAAAAGAAATCCACAATGATAAAACAAGGAAGACCCCACCGTCAATTTTAACCAATAAAGAGATTGAAACTCTTTTATCGCAACCTAATGGTAAAGATGCTAAAAGTTTAAGAGATAAAGCTATGCTTGAGTTGCTTTATGCAACAGGTATTAAGGTTTCTGAACTTATAGATCTTGATCTTTCGGATATTAATTTGCAATTGTCAATCGTTCGTTGCGTTAAAGGTGACAAAGAAAGAGTCATACCTTTGTATCCTTTGGCGGCCAAGGCTATTTCCGATTACATACAAAATGCCAGAATGTTGTTGGTGTTTAAGCAGGATGAGCAGGCTTTGTTTGTTAATGTGTCAGGTGAAAGAATGACGCGACAAGGTTTGTGGAAAATCATAAAAGGTTATGCAGAGTCCGCCAAAATTCATTCGACCATTACGCCACATACTTTAAGACATTCTTTTGCCGCGCATTTGTTGCAAAACGGTGCTGATATTCACGATATCCAAGAGATATTGGGTCATACTGATATTTCCAAGTCGGATCGTAGCCATGTCGTTCTGTG
>JAZUQW010000144.1:0-1745 GCA_045605905.1 Eubacteriales bacterium | reverse complement strand
GGCATCGTACTCAGAGCGATATCCGTAGTTGTCCATAAGCATCCACACATCGTTGTACATAGTACCTATACCGTAGCGGCTATCCTTGATAACGTAGTCATAGCAGGCACGCACCTTTTGAGCAGTAGTCATATCATCGGTAAATATCTCCTCAAATATGCTGTCAACAAGGCTGTCCAACGGAGCATAGCCCGTCCTGAGGGGCTCAAGAGCAGCAGAGTTGATTATGTCATCCACGCCTGCAGCCGAAGCCGCCGCAGACGGTACCGAGAGCACAAGTACCAAGGCTGTAATAAGAGATAAAATTCTTTTCATAATACATTGCCTCCTTTATTTGTATTTTAGCATATCCGCACGCCTGATGTCAAGCGTGTCCACTTGACAGAAGAACAGCGTGTGGTATAATTAAGGCAAACCGACACCAAGGGAGGCTTATTATGGACATGCTTAAAATAAAAGCACTTGCAGATATACTTAAAAACAGCAAAAGCGCCGTGTTTTTCGGCGGCGCAGGGGTATCGACCGAAAGCGGGCTTAAGGACTACCGCAGTGAGGACGGCATATACAACACGGTCACTCAGTACGGCTGTCCCCCTGAGAAGATACTGAGCCATGACTTTTTCTATTCGAATACCGAGACCTTTTACGCCTTTTACCGTGACTTTTTTCTTTGCGATGCCAAGCCTAACGCCGCCCACCTTGCCTTGGCACGGCTTGAGGAGGCAGGTCACCTCTCCGCAGTAGTGACACAAAACGTAGACGGGCTTCATCAGGCGGCAGGCAACACCCGTGTGTACGAGCTTCACGGCACCACCGCCCGTTACACCTGCACCCAATGCGGCGTAGAGCACGGTGCGGAGCACGTGAGGGGGACCGCAGGCGTGCCCTGCTGTACTCAGTGCGGCTCTGTACTGAAGCCTAAGGTGGTGCTGTACGGGGAAGCGCTTTTTGAGAACACTGTATGGGGCGCTATAGATGCAATAGCGGCGGCGGATACCCTTATCGTAGGCGGTACGTCACTGGCGGTATACCCCGCGGCATCCTTCCTGCGCTATTTCAGGGGCGATAACACCGTAATAATCAACAAGCAAGCAACAGATTTTGACGACAGCGCAGACCTTGTTTTCCACGAGAGCATCGGTGCAGTGCTGACAAAAGCCTTGGAGCTAATGGGATTTTAAAAACGGGATAATATTTTTGCTTTTTTTCAAAAATGGTGTTGCCATTTTCTAATGTCTGTGGTAGAATAGTATAGATTATTGGACGTAATATGAGTATTTGTGCCTCTGTGTGGCATATACACATACTCTCAGTGGGAGCAAGCTTAAAAATGGACGAAAAAGAAAAGAAGCAAGATTATTATTCAATTGACCTGTTACACATAGTAAAGGCTCTTTGGAAAAGGGCATGGCTTATCGTGCTTGCAGGGATAATAGCGGCATCGGTGGGCTTTTCTGTAGCCGCCTTTGTAATACAGCCGGATTATTCATCCTCTATAATGCTGTACGTTAATAACAGCTCCTTCTCCTTGGGTAACACCAGTTTTTCTATAAGCGCATCCGAGATAACTGCGGCGCAGAGTCTGGTAAAGACCTATGGCGTACTGCTTAATAACCGCACCACTCTTGAACGTGTTATAGATAAATCCGACGTTCCTTATACCTACAAGGAGCTTTCGGGGATGATAACCACCGCACCCTCCAACGGTACCGAAATAATGCGTGTCACCGTTACCTCCAAGGACC
>JAZUQW010000143.1:0-8260 GCA_045605905.1 Eubacteriales bacterium | reverse complement strand
CGAATGTGAGCGGTGGGGTGTTTTATTTGGGGTCCCCGTTGCGAATGAAATGAGCAATGGGGTGTTTTTTTATCTCTCGACGTACGCTTACTGTTAAATTTAGTATTTTCTGCGGACAGGCGCCGCAGAAAATACACTTTAGTTTCCGCGAGTGCCGCGAATGCGGCGCGAAGGCGCGAGCGAACGGAAATGGTGCTTAATTATTATCTTTTGGGGTCCCCGTTGCGAATGAAATGAGCAATGGGGTGTTCTTTTGGGGTGTGTTTTAGTCGTCCTCGCTGCACACCATAAACAAGTACTCATTACTGCCGGGGAAAACCAAGTTAAGCTTCTTTATGGGCACGCCGTTGATCTTATTAAACAGCTTCATGCCGTCGGTTACGCTAAAGCTTGAAAAAGCCGAAAGCCCCTCACCGGTGTACTTAACATAAGCCTCCTTGCGCACCCATATCTGGGCAAAACGCTCGCCATCGGCGCCGTCGCGCACATATTCAGCCTCGTCGGAGGTGAAAAAGCGGTCTGCCAATGCAACATAGTCGGGACGCTTATCGGCACCGTGTTCAAAGCGTGCCATATGCTCGCCGTCGATGCCTATGGGCTTGGAAGAAAACGCCGCAACCATAACCTCGTCGGCTGTGGTAACACTTACGTAAATATCCTCCGGCACGCCCTTTATATAGGGCTTACCCTTTGATGTATAAAGCACCTCTGCACTGTCTATACCCGTATATTCACGCAATGCAGACTGTATTTGAGCATGGCGCTTTTCTTTGCTTGCATTATTCTCAAATATAAAGGTTTTTATAGCCATAGCTTATTCCTCCACCGTTTTCTCTGTCTGTTCTTCGGTTTCTTCCTCTGCCTCGGGCTTAACTGCCGCAAAGCCGATAATACGTGCGTTTTCTTCCGTACGCATCACTATAACACCGCCTGTGGCTCTACCGTATACAGGTATCTCGTCAGCGGCAAAGCGGATGATAATACCGCTATCCGTAATAAGCATTACGTCGTCACCGGGATAAACCACAGCTATGCCCGCAAGCATACCCGTTTTTTCCGACAGCTTGTGACAGCAAATACCCTTACCGCCACGGGCTTGTATCTTAAACTCGTCAAACTCACACTTCTTGCCGTAGCCGTTTTCGCTTACGGTAATAATCTTTGCGCCTTCGTCTATCGCCTGTTGGTCGATAACCGAAGCGCCTACTATAAAGTCGCCATCTTCAAGGGTCATACACTTAACGCCCCTTGCCTGTCTGCCCATACTGCGGGCGTCGGTCTCTTCAAACCTAATACCTCTGCCGCCGTGGGTAGCTACAAGCACGCAGTCGTTACCCTTGGTCTTAAGAACAAACCACAGCTCGTCACCCTCGTCCAGATTAATGGCAAACAAGCCGCCACTGCGTCTGGTCTGATACTCCATAAGGCTTATACGCTTAATAACGCCAAGCTTGGTAACAAGCACCAAGTACTCGTTCTCGTTAAAGCCCTCAACGGGGATAACCGAGGTTATCTTCTCACCCTCGCCAAGCTGAAGCACGTTTGCCAAGTGAGTGCCCTTGGCGGTTCTGCTTGCTTCCGGTATCTCATAGCACTTTTTGCGGTATACCTTGCCCAAATTAGAGAACATAAGCAACAGCGAATGGCTGTGGGAGACAATAACCTGCTCCACAAAGTCCTCTTCCTTGGTAGTCATACCCGTAAGCCCCTTGCCGCCGCGGTGCTGTGCCTGATATGTATCTGCAGGCAAGCGCTTGATATAACCGCCGTGGGTAACGGTAACAACGCTGTTAACACGCTCGATAAGGTCTTCGTCAAGAATTTCGTTATCAACGGTCTCTATCCTTGTGCGGCGCTCGTCACCGAAGCGCTCCTTAACCTCTGCAAGGTCGTCCTTAATAATGGCGGTAACCTTGTTTCCGTCTGCCAATATTGCCTTATATTCGGCTATTTGCGTATACAAACCGTTAAGGGTATCCTCTATCTTCTGTCTTTCCATACCGGAAAGTCTGCCCAACTGCATTTCAACTATAGCCTGTGCCTGAATATCACTAAACCCAAACGCTTCCATAAGCGCAACTTTAGCATCGGCAACGCTGGCGCTGGCACGGATGGTCTTAATTATCTCGTCAATAAAGTCCAGTGCTTTTTTGTAGCCCTCATAGATATGAGCCGCTCTTTCTGCCTTTGCCAAGTCAAAACGGGTGCGGCGCACAATAACATCCTCTTGGTGGCGCAAATAATGGGTCAGCACCTCTTTAAGATTAAGGGTCTTGGGCTCACCATTAACAAGGGCAAGCATATTTATCGGAATAGTATCCTGCATTTGAGTCATCTTATACAGGTTATTAAGCACTATTTGGGGGTTGGCGTCCTTTTTAAGGTCAACAACCACGCGCATGCCCTTTTTGCGGTCAGACTCGTTACGTATATCGCTGATACCGTCTATTCGCTTGGATTTAACCAGATCCACCATACTTGCCAACAGCATGGAACGGTTAACCTGATAAGGCAGCTCGGTAACAACAATGCTGGTTCTGCCGTGTTTTTCCTCAAAATGGGCGGCGGCACGGACTTTAGCCCTGCCCCTGCCTGTCATATACGCCTCATACACGCCGCTAACGCCGTAAAGCGTACCTGCGGTAGGAAAATCGGGCCCCTTAATAAACTGCATAAGGTCGGGCACCGTACAATCTGGGTTGTCTATAAGATGGTACAGCGCATCAATAACCTCGTTCATGTTATGGGGCGGAATATTGGTAGCCATACCAACAGCTATACCCACCGTACCGTTTACCAACAGATTGGGAAAACGGCAGGGCAAAACTTCAGGCTCTTTGCGGGAGTTATCGAAGTTAGGCACAAAATCTACCACATTTTTATCGATATCCGACATCATAAGGTTGGATATTCGGGTCATACGGCTTTCGGTATAACGGTAAGCCGCCGCCTTATCGCCGTCTATGGTACCGAAGTTACCTTGACCGTCTATAAGAGGGTATCTCAAAGAAAACTTCTGCGCCATACGAACCATGGTGTCGTAAACTGCGGCGTCACCGTGGGGATGGTATCTACCAAGCACGTTACCAACGGTGGTCGCGGATTTGCGGTAGTCGTTATCGTAGGTCAGCTTGTCCTCATTCATTGCGTAAAGAATACGGCGATGAACAGGCTTAAGACCGTCTCTTACATCGGGCAAGGCTCTGCCCACTATAACAGACATAGAATAATCTATATACGCGGTCTTAACCTCTTGCTTTATATCTACTTCATGTATCTTTTGGTTATAATGATGCTCGTATTCATTTTCTATGTTCTTGTTGTTTTCGTTATCCATTCAAAGCCCTCCCTTAAATGTCAAGGTTGGAAACGTATTTTGCGTTTTGCTCTATAAACTCACGTCTGGGCTCTACATTATCACCCATCAGTATAGAGAATATCTCATCCGCCTCAATAGCGTCCTCAATAGTGATCTTACACAAAGTTCTGGTTGCGGGGTCCATGGTGGTTTCTTCAAGCTCGCTGGCGTTCATCTCACCAAGACCTTTATAGCGCTGTACCTTTATCTTGGGGCCGCCTTCGCCAAGCTCTTCTATTACACGGTCTCTCTCTTCATCAGAAAATACATATCGCTTCTGCTTGCCCTTTTCTACCTTGTAAAGGGGCGGCATTGCCGCGTATATATGACCCTGCTCTATAAGCGGGCGCATATGACGGAAGAAGAAGGTTAGCAACAGTGTTTTTATGTGGGCACCGTCCACGTCCGCATCCGCCATCATAATTATCTTACCGTAACGAAGCTTATTTATATCAAACTCATCACCTATACCCGTGCCAAGCGCCATTATTATGGGCACTATCTGCACCGAGGTATATATTCTGTCAAGCCTTGCCTTTTCTACGTTAAGTATCTTACCTCTCATAGGTAAAACCGCTTGGAACTTACTGTCTCTGCCTTCCTTGGCAGAGCCGCCTGCAGAGTCACCCTCTACCAAAAACAGCTCTGTAAACTCAACGCGCCTTTCGTTACAGTCTGCAAGCTTATCGGGCATACTGCTGCTTTCCAAAAGCCCCTTGCGACGGGTCATATCCCTTGCTTTTCTTGCGGCCTCACGGGCACGGGCGGCGCTTATTGCCTTTTCTATTATAGCTTTACCGGTCTTGGGGTTTTCTTCCAAATACTCGTTAAGCTTCTCGCTGACCATACCGTCAACAATGGTGCGCATCTCGCTGTTACCAAGCTTCGACTTGGTCTGACCCTCAAACTGTGCATTCTCAAGCTTTACGCTGATAATGGCGGTAAGCCCTTCAAGCACGTCGTCGCCGGTAAGCTTTTCATCGCCCTTAAGTATACCGTGGTTTTTGCCGTAATTGTTAAGCACGCGGGTAAGTGCAGCCTTAAAGCCCGTCTCGTGCATACCACCCTCTACGGTGCGGATGTCGTTGGCAAAGGAAAGTATTGTGTTGGTATAGGATGCATTGTATTGCATTGCCACCTCTGCCAAAGAGGTACCCTTGCCGCCGTTAACGTAAATTATATCCTCATGCAAAAGCTCTTCATGCTTTTTGTTATTTATATGCTCAACAAAACTGCGTATACCGCCCTCATAGCACAGGTTTATCTCTACGGGCTCTTCCCCGCGCTCATCACGCAGGGTAATAGAAAGCCCCGCATTAAGAAAAGCCTGCTCTCTAAGTCTTGTCTTAACGGTATCAAAATCAAATACAACCTCTTCAAATATGGTCTCATCGGGATAAAAACGCACGTAAAGACCGTGTTTATCCGTCTTTCCCACCTGTTTAAAGGGAGTTGTTACCTTGCCGTACTCAAACTCCTCACTGTATTCGTAGCCGTCATAGCAGTCCACCATAACAAGACGTTTAGACAATGCGTTAACAACCGATGCACCAACGCCGTGCAAGCCGCCGCTTATAGAGTAACCGCCACCGCCGAACTTACCGCCTGCGTGCAGAACGGTAAATACAACCTCGGGGGTAGGTATACCCATCTTGTGCATACCTGCGGGTACACCTCTGCCGTCATCCTGTACCGAACAGCTTCCGTCTGCAAGCAAAGTAACCGTAATATTTTTACAGTAACCTGCCAATGCCTCGTCAATAGAGTTATCCACTATTTCATAAATCAAATGGTGCAAGCCTCTTATAGAGGTAGTACCGATGTACATACCCGGACGTTTACGCACCGCCTCAAGCCCTTCAAGGACCTGTATCTGATTCTCATTATAGCTTTGAGCCATGTTTTCTGCCATTTTATCTCCTCACTTCTATGCTTCCGCGGTTTTTCAAAACCTTTGCGGAAAGGGATGTTATATATATCCTGTCAGTATATTCTCCGTCCGTAAGCACAAAGGCGGCGGGTAGGTCGGTACACAGGTTTACCGCCTTGTATTCTTTTTGCATACGTGCCAAAAACTTTTTGGTCTCACCGCTTACGGTTGCCTTTTCTATATCAAAAATTCCTATTATCTCTTTATCCCGTACCGTTTCACTCTTGCCCAGGTGCAAAATTTTCCCCTCCAAACGTTTTTTCCGTGTGACACATACCCTTCTCTACCCTAATGCGGTTTTGTACGTTAAGGGCGGAAAAATAGTCCTTTTCACAGCCGGTTATAACAACCTGTCTGCCCCCGGTCTTTTTAAGTATTATGCCCCTTCTGCCTTCGTCAAGCTCACTTAATATATCGTCAAACAGAAATACCGGATATTCACCCGTAACTCTGCGGGACATCTCTCCTTCAGCAAGCTTTAGGGAAAGCACAGCGCTTCTCTGTTGCCCTTGTGAGGCAAAAAATCGGCCGTTCTTGTTGTTTAGGTATATGGTAAAGTCATCCTTATGCACACCAAAAAGACTTATTCCACGCAAAATTTCCATATCACGCTTACTGTTCAGATATTCAAGCATTGCCACGCGGGTCTCCTCGGCGGTTCTGGGCTCATCCTCAAAGCAACCGTTGTATTTAAGCCTTAAAACCTCTTTGCCGCCGCTTATTTCTTCCTGTTGCTCGGCGGCGCACTCCTCAAGCTGCTTTAAAAAGCGGCGTCGGTTAAAGCTTATCGCTGCTGCCGCGGCAGAAAGCTTTTCGTTATAGATACCTATCATATCCGACTTATAGCTTTTTTCCGTCTCCTGCTTAAGTAAGGCGTTCTTTTGCACAAGTATTCGGTTATACTCGCTTAAATACGATACATAACGAGGGTAAGACTGACATATAGCCAAATCTATAAACCGCCTGCGGTTTTCGGGCTGACCCTTTACCAAATTTAAATGGTCGGGCGTAAAAATAACCGCCCTAAAGGCGCCCAAATACTCCGAAAGCTTGGTCACGGTGTTGCCGTTACGGAAAAACTCTCGCTTGCGGTTTTTAAATATCTTAACCCCAAGGCTGCAATCCTTAACGCTGTCCCCAAACAAAAGCTCGGCGGCGGCACCGTCCTCACCAAAATATATAAGCTCTCTGTCCTTACAGTTTCTAAAACTTTTACCTGCGGCAAAATAGAATATACTTTCAAGTATATTAGTCTTACCTGCCGCGTTCTCACCGTATAAAACATTAACTCCGTCGGTAAAGACAAGCTCGCTGTAGCGGTTGTTTCTGAAATTAACAAGCTTAAGCTCTTTAATTTGCATTTTTTATCCGTTAAGTCTCATGGGCAATACCAAGTAAAGATATTTACTGCCCTCTTTTTCAACTGCAGGTGTTATTACCATGGACATAAGCGGCGATGACAGGGATGCCAATATCAGCTCATCCTTGCATGCGCGGAGTGCATCCAACAAATAGCGGTTGTTAAAGCCTATTTCTATGTCGTCCCCCTCTTTGCTCACGGGGATGTTATCGTTTACTCTGCCGTATTGGGTAGAGCAACTTACATTAAGGTTACCGTCCTTAAAGCTGCACTTTAAGGGGGTTATAAGCTTGTCGTCTATTAAAAGAGATGCTCTTTCCACGCTGTCTATAAACAAGCCTGTGTCTATCTTAACAAATATCTTGTTCTGGGTGGGTATGGCTTTTCTGTAATCGAAAAACTCACCTTCAATAAGACGAGAGAAAAATACAGTGCTGCCCACCTTCATAATTATGTGTTTACCGGTCAGCTCAACAATAACCGTCTCGTCATTGTCATTAAGCAGCTTCGAAAACTCATATATACTTTTACCGGGTACAATAAAACTTATCTCCGAAAGACTGCCGGCAACGACCGCCTGTGTCTCTTCTCTTAAAGCCATACGGTGGTTATCAAGGGCAACAACCGTAAGCTTATCGTCCTTTATTTCAAAATATTCACCGGTCAAAATGGGGCGGGCATCGGTCTGTGCCACCGCAAAGTATGTAGAGGATATTATTTCCTTTAAAAGCCCTGCGTTTATCCTAAAGCTTTTATCACCGCTAAGCTCGGGCAGATTGGGAAACGCCTCTGCAGACAGTGCGTGTACTGAAAACTCACTCATCCCGCCGCTTATGGTAACGGTGTTTTTTTCGTTTATTTCAAAGCTTATGTCGCAATCGGGAAAATTACGAACAATGGCGCTTATCTTCTGTGCGTTAAGAATTACGGCGCCGTCACCCTCACCAAAAACGGTGCATTGGGTCTTAACGCCTTTTTCCAGGTCATAACCGCAAATATAAAGCTCGTTTCCTTCAAGCTCAAACAAAAGCCCTTCCAAAGCAGGTAAGGTGCTTTTATTGGATGATGCCGCAAGTGCGGGCATTATTGCCGACAGTAATGTTTTTCTGTCAGAAGTAAACCTCAATGCCATTTTGAAAAAATCTCCTCTCCTCGCTAATAGAGTATCAGTAATTCTTTTTTAAAAGGAATAATAGTAGTATTAGTAATAGGGGCTGCGGAAAATGCGGAAAACACCGTATTTCCGCTTTTTTCTTACCTTTTTCGACCGTTTTTGCTGTGGAAAACAAAGTTAAAAAGCTATAGTGAAAAAAGTGGGAAAAAAGGGAAAATCTCTTTAGTAAACTAAAGTTTTTAAAATAAGATAAAGTATTTTTATAATTTTAACCGAAAAAACGCAAAATTAATTAAAAGTTGTGTAACTTGTGGAAAAATATGTTTAAACACTGTGGCAAACCGAGAAAATATATTGTGTAAAAAAATCCGCAAACCTAAAAATCCAGTAAAATAAAAGCTTTTCACGGTGTAGGAAATGTCGGAAAACATAAAAATAACAAACCCACAAAGGGGAAAGAGAAGAAAGAAAAGTGAAAAGAGAAGAGTGAAGAGTGAA
>JAZUQW010000142.1:0-21593 GCA_045605905.1 Eubacteriales bacterium | reverse complement strand
AGAGAATCCACATGCTCTTTAAGCTTTTCAATGCCGGCTTCTGCCTGTGCCATACGCTTTGCACCTTCAAACGCGAAAGGCTTTGTAACAACAGCAACAGTAAGCACGCCAAGCTGTTTTGCAGCCTTTGCAACCACGGGTGCTGCACCTGTACCGGTACCGCCGCCCATACCTGCGGTTACAAATACCATATCTGCATCCTTAATAGCATCGGTAATTTTTTCTATGGTTTCTTCAGCCGCTTTTTCGCCAAGGTCGGGATTAGCGCCTGCGCCCCTGCCCTTGGTGAGTCTTTCACCTATAGTGATGGTGTTGGGGGTTTGAGATCTTTCAAGTGCGGCAATATCGGTATTAAGATTTATAAATTCTATATCCTTACAACCAACGCTGATCATACGGTTAACGGCATTACCGCCGCCACCGCCAACGCCTATAACCTTTATTTTTACAACGGGAGCGTTTAAATCCTTACTCATTTTTGTTCCTCCAAATGCCTAAATTAATAAACAATAATCTTATTCCATTACAATATAACACGTAATTTATAAAATTTCAAGAGTTTTTTTGCTATTTATATGCTGTTTTTTTATTTTTTTGAAGATTTTTATGTTGATTCGGGTGTAAAAATGCCCTTATTTATCTCCGAAACGTCAATTTTACCCTTTTCCGTATCCTTATCCAGCGAGTGAAGCTTGTCCGCTATACCTTTTGCGAAGGAAAGTTTAGTGTCAAATTCATCAATACCGCCCATGTATACGTCGTAGCAGTCGTCTAATCCGATGTAGATACCGAAACGGTTATTTGCATCTATATACCCCACGCGGTCGAGAAGGTCAGCACTAATAATCTCCTTGTACGCTTGGGATATCACATCTCCGGTACGCTTATCCGCAAAGGCAAGCTTTTCACCCACTATACATCTGCTTACGGTTTTGGGCTCCATATTCACGCGTAAAAGACCGTACAGCTTATCTTGAGAAGCGGTGTATTCCAATATATGCATATCGTCGGTCAATAGGAATTTTTCCTCATTTATCTCAACGTACATACAGGGTTCCTTTTCCTCAACGTGTATTATTACGGTCGAGGGTAGGTCGCGCTCGATTATTACATTGTTGATATACGGCAGTGAGGTTATCAGCGCCTGCTCAAGCTCATCGGAATCGAAGGCGTAAAGATTAGTTCCCTCCTCCACTCCGAAAGCAGCAAGTATTTCTTCCTCGGTATACCTTGCCGCACCTTCTATGGTTACGGTTTTTATCTTAAAAAAGACAATAAAGCACACGGCAGTAAAAATCAAGACGAGCACAGAAAAAAGTGCTATATAAAACACCCTTCGGCGCAGACGCTTGTTTTGCTGTCGCTGTTTAATTTCGTCTAAATCTAAAGCCCTGCGTTTATAGCGGCCTTGGTTTTCCGACTGCATTATGTCTTTTTCTCCTTATAGTTATTTAGAAAGTCCTTTTATAAGCGCGCATATTTCGTTGGCGGCACCGGCTTTTGCCATAGACAAAGCTGCCTTTGCCATTGCGCGGCGTTTTTCGGCGTTTTCTGTTAAATCCTTTACCGCCGTGGTTAGCACTGTGCTGTCGGTTTTTGCCTCTTCCAACAGCAGTGCCGCGCCTGCATCTGCAAGCACCTTGGCATTTTTGTATTGATGGTTATCTGTGACATTGGGCGACGGAATCAAAATTGAAGGCTTACCCATACAGCAGTTTTCAGCAAGAGTTATGGCGCCGGCCCTGCAGATAACCAAGTCCGCCGCCGCAAGCTGACGGTGCATATCGTAAATATATTCTCTTATCTCTATGTTTTGGGCTTTTGTAAGGCCCTTGTTTTCTGCTATTTGACCGTATTTTGCGTTGCCGTTTTTGCCCGTTGCATGAATGGCGCGCACCTTGCTGTTATCCTTAACAAAGGAATCCAACATACCAAATACGTATTCGTTAACCTTTTCCGCACCCAAGCTACCGCCGAAGGATAAAATATACACCTGGTCATCAAGCCCCAACTCCTTGCGGGCAACACTGCGATCGGCATTAATTATTTCGGGCTTTAAAGGGTTACCTGTAAGAATAAGCTTATCCTTAACGCTATCATCAAAGAATTTGCGGCTTTCGTCAAAACTTATGCATACCCTGTCTGCATATTTTGAAAGCCTGCGGGTGGTAACGCCCGGGAAAGCGTTTTGCTCGTGAATCAAGGTGGGAATACCCAAAGCCGATGCCGCCTTAACAGCCGCCCAGCTTGCGTAACCGCCCGTGCCCACAACCACCTGGGGAGAAAAGCGTTTAATTATCTTCTTTGCCGCCCTAACAGAAGTTACAGCCTTTATTGCCGCATCTATATTGGAAACCGAAAGCTTACGTTTAAAGCCCCTAACTTTTACAAATTCTATATTATAGCCTGCCTTTGGTACCAAGGTAGCCTCCATACCGCCGTATGCACCAACAAAAAGGCATTCAAAGTCCTTGTACTGCTCTTTTAAAGTGTTGGCTATGGCAATAGCAGGATTAATATGTCCACCGGTGCCTCCGCAGGAGAATAATACCTTCATAAAGCCTTACTCCTTTTCCAAATATGAATATCTTGAAACCGACAAAACCACGCCCATCTCTGCCATCCAAATCATAAGAGATGTACCACCGTAGCTGAAGAACGGAAGACCTATGCCCGTACTGGGGATGCTGTTTGTTACAACGGCGATGTTAAGAAGCACGTGTGCCGCCAAGGAACACATAATGCCCATTACCAAGAGTGATGCATACATATTTGGCGCGTTCTTTGCTATAACGTACCCGCGCCATACCAAAAGTGCAAACAGCACCATAACCACTATGGCACCGAAATAGCCAAGCTCTTCACACAGAATAGAGAAGATATAGTCGTTGTGCGGCTCCGGAAGGAAGCCGTGTTTTTGGTTGCTTTGACCCAAGCCCAAGCCCCAAAATCCACCTGCGGAAATAGCGTAAAGAGACTGAACAGGCTGCCAACCGGCACCACTTAAATCGGAAAAAGGGTCGTGCCAAATCTGTACACGGCGAATGGAGTGCGCCATGTTTTGTAAAACCACGTACAAGCCACCCGCGCCAACTGCCGCGGTGCCTAAAAGCAAGGCTTTGCTGGTCCCGCCCATCCACATCATTGCAAAAACTATTATACAAAGAATGATGGTACAAGATAGGTGAGACTGTAATACGGTGGTTACCGCAGACATACCCAAAAGAATAATAAACGGCAGAGTACCGTAACGGAAACTGCGCATTTTTTCGGGGTTATCGCTTATGTGTCTTGCGCACATTAGAATAAGGGCAAACTTCAGCACCTCGGAGGGCTGAAAGTCTATACCGATGTTAAGCCAACGACGAGCACCGTTACGCTCAAGGCCTATGCCCGGAACAGCCGTAGCCACATTTATTGCCAACGCGAATATAAACAGCGCCAAGGATACACGTTTAAGGCGGCGGTAATCACCCAAAGCGATTGCCAACGCCAAGGAGACAACGCCCAACAATATGAAGGCTATTTGTCGGCGAGCGAAATAAAAACTATCTTCATAGGTATTCTCTGCACTGGGATAGCTTGCGCTGAACACCATTACAGAGCCTATACAAATAAGCACCGTTAAAATTATTATAAACGGACGGTCAACCTCACCAACCAAACGGATAAGCTTTAGGGGCTTACTTGCCGTCCTTTTGCTTTCGCCTGAAACGGTGCGCGGTGCAACTTCGTTTCTTTTAGGGATAGCCTCGGCTTGAGAGATGCTTTTTCTTTTATCTGTGTTTTTTATTATTCTTTTACTTTCCATAATACTTGCACCCCTTTCGCCTAAAATATTAGTTAACGTAGAGAACCAGAACGAGGTATGCCGCCACGCAACAAACAAGCGTTACTACAGAGAACACGCCAACAATTTTCCATTCTGACCAACCGCACATTTCGAAATGATGGTGGATAGGAGCCATCTTAAACAGGCGTTTTTTTGTTCTTTTAAAGTAGAACACCTGAAGCATTACGGAAATACCCTCTATAAAATAGATAAGTCCTATAAGGAAGATAAGCAGAGAGGCATTTGTCCAAAACGCCATAAGCACTGCCGCGCTGCCCAAGAACAGTGAGCCTGTATCGCCCATAAATATCTTTGCAGGATAATAGTTATATGCCAAAAAAGCAATAACGCCGCCAAGCACTGCTGCGGTATAAACGCTCATTTGCGGTTTGTCAAGGAATACCGCAAAGGTAAAGAACATTGTCATTATTATACAGGATATACTGCCTGCAAGACCGTCTATACCATCGGTGAGATTAGCGCAGTTAATAAAGTATACCATTATCAATACGGCTATTATGTAGTAGAACACACCAAGCTCTACCTGACCCGTGATAAACGGAAGATTTACGCTTGTATCAATATACCCGAAATAGTTATTAACGAGCAGGTAGCTTAAGGACGTGACAATGAGAAAGCACATTTTTTGGGAAGCTGTCAAGCCCTTGTTTTGCTTTTTAAACAGCTTTACATAGTCGTCTATAAAGCCCACTGCGCCTGTTAAAACAGAAAGCAACAAGTTTATGTGCAGGCGGTAATCCTTGACCTTTTCGCCGTGAACATTGAAGCAATAGGAAGGGTCCACAAGGCTATCGAAGCAACAAATCACCACCGCAACAAGCATCCCCGCAATAAAGAACAAACCGCCCATGGTGGGGGTGCCCTCCTTACATTTATGCCAATTGGGGCCAATCTCCAATATTTTTTGACCTAATTTAACTTTTCTTAAAACAGGGATGAAGATTTTGTACAGAATAAAACTTACGACAAAGGCTATGGCAAAAGCCGCAAGTGCAACCACCGTGTGCTTTGTATATTCCGTCATAGTTGTGCATTCTCCATAACTTTTCTAATATTTGTCCTGTTGCTTGCCTTGAAAAGAACCGTATCACCCTCGGAAAGCAAGCTTAAAAGCAGCTCTGCCGCTTTTTCGTAGGACTTGGATGGGTAGAGATATATGTTTTCTGTCGGCATACCCTTGTCTGCCGCCGACTCTGCAATATAGCGTGCATCTTCTCCCACGCAGATAAGCACATCGGCACTTTGAGGTACTTTTTCACCAACATTACTGTGAAGAGCCTTTGCGTGCTCGCCCAGCTCCAACATATCGCCAAGCACGGCAAAACGTTTGCCGCCCCCTGTTTTTAAAACGCCGAGTGCCGCCGCCATAGATTCGGGCGAGGCGTTGTAGCAATCCGCAATAACTTTGACACCGCGGGTAATACGTATGTTTTGGCGATTGCCCTCGGTGGTGAAATTTGCAAGCGCCGCCGCGCTTTTTTCGGCATCTGCACCCATGCGCAGACTTGCGGTAAACACAAGTAGTGCGTTCATTACGTTATGTATGCCGTATGCGGGCAGTTTTATTCTTGTGGTTTTGCCGTCGTAGCAGGCTCTAAATTCCATACCGAAGGGTGTTTCTTCTATATCCTTTGCATACGACTGCGCCTTTTTATCGGTAACAGAGCAGAACACCGCACCCGCCACGGAAGCGCAACTCTTTATAAGCAAGCTATCATCGGGAACGGTGATACAATCGGTGTCCATACCTTCCAAAATTGAAAGCTTTTCCTTACAAATACCTTCTCTGCTGCCGAAGGCCAAAATGTGGGAATGGCCTATATTTGTTATGACTGCCGCTGAAGGCTTAATAAGCTTTGAGATTTGAGCTATTTCGCCGGGGTCGCTCATACCCGCCTCTAAAACAGCGTGGGTACAGCTTTCGGGCACATTCAACAGCTCCATGGGCAAACCCGTAAGACTGTTTCGGTTACCCGCGCTTTTATAGCAGTCAAAGCAGGCAGACATTGCAAGGTATGCCATATTTTTGGCTGTGGTTTTGCCAACACTGCCGGTTATGGCAAGCACCTTAAGGTTTTGCAGTTCGTTTTCCCTATGGTGTTTTGCTATTTTGTACAGCGCCGCTTTAACCGAAGGCACAAGTATGCTGTTGTGGCAAGCGTAAGTGCTGTCGTCTATAAGCGCACCGCCTTTTTCACAAAGGCTTGCGGCAAAGCTGTGTCCGTCAAAATGGTCGCCTTTTAAAGCGGCAAACAAAATACTTGGGTCACTTATAAGGCGGCTGTCGGAGTTGACTGTGGTGAACACACGGTCCGCATCGCTATCTTTGTGTAAAGACCCGCCTGTAAGCGCGGCAATTTCTTTAAGTGTATATCGCATAAATATCCCACTATCCGTCAATGTTTTCGTAATATCGTATTTCTATGGTTATAACAGTGCCTTCTTCTACCTCCGTGCCACCGGGAACGCTTTGGACAACTACCATAGGCGTACCGCTTATTTCGGAGCTGTATGCACCGGTCACCTTTACGTTAAGGCCCTCTCTTTGCAATATGGATATAGCATAAGGCGCACTATAGCCCTTAATGGTGGGAACAGTAACGGTGGTAGGCTCTGTATCGTAATCGGTATAAAGTATTACCGTACCGTTATCCGTAAGCAAGGTACCGGACTTTGGCATTTGGTCAACAACCACGTTACCTTCACCTATGATGCGATACTCCAAGCCCGAATCGGTAATGGACTTGATCGCCTCGTCCACGGTTTTTTCGGTGTAGTTGATGACGTTTATATTGTTGTGCTCTATCTCGCCTGAACGGGGGATCTCTAAATAAGGAAGAACTTCGGACAAAATGCTGGAAACCACAGGTGCCGCCACGAGACCGCCGTAAAACTCGCCCGCCATAGGCTCGTCTACCACAACTATTATAGCAACCTGCGGGTCCTCGGCAGGTGCAAAGGCAACGCAAGAGCTTACATAGTCGTTATCTATTGCCGTATCCAGTTTTTGTGACGTGCCTGTTTTTGCGGCAATGGAATAACCCTCTACTGCCGCATTTTTGGTGGAGCCTGTGTTTATGCCGCCGTAAAGAACATCTACAATTGTATTGGCAACATCGGTGCTGATAACCTGGCGGTCGCTTTCGTACTCAAAGGTATAAGTAATATTACCGTCGTCATCGGTTAAGTATTTTGCCAAATGAGGGGTAACCAAATATCCGCCGTTGGCAACAACAGAAGTTGCACGCAACTGCTGAATAATTGAAGTTTTAAAGGACTGACCGAAAGAGTATGTGGCAAGCTCTATACGGTTAAACGCGCTGTTGTTGGTGCCGTAATAATAGGTTTTGGTTTCACCAATCATATCGCAACCGCTGGTACCCAAATAGCCGAACTCTTCAAAGTACTGCATAAACGAGGCGCTGCCGATTCTGAGCCCCAACGATATAAACGCGGGGTTGCAGGAATTTTGCAGGGTCTCGGCTATGCTTTGTGGGCCGTGACCGCCCACCTTATGGCAATGGATGATTTCGCCATCCACATCTATGTGGCCTGAACAGTCGTAACTGTTGTTAAGAGAGGTTATGCCCTCCTCCAAAGCAATTGCCGTGGTTACTATTTTAAACGTAGAGCCGGGCTCGTAAAGCTCGGTAACCACTTTGTTGTTCCACATTTTGTTGAGAAGCGCATTATGAAGCTCTTCAACCTCTTCTTCGGTGTAGCTGATGGGATCACCGTTTTCATCAGTTATAACAGTCCCTATAGCCGCCTGCGCTTCTTCATACTCTTCAAGGAATTCGGCAGTAAGCTCGTATGGTGAATTAAGGTCATAATCGGGATACACGGCGCTTGCATAAATCTCGCCCGTGTCTACATCCATAATTACCGCCGCCACACGGTTTTGAACCTTTTGGTCATAATAGACCTTTTCCAAATACTTTTCAACAATGCTTTGAATATTCACATCAATGGTTGTAACCAAATTAGAGCCGTCTTCAGCTGCTACAAAAGTATCATTTTTGGGGGATAAATCATAGCCGCCGCCATTTTTTCTGTAAACCACAAGACCGTCTGTTCCTGCAAGATACTCGTCATAATAGAGCTCAAGCCCAAAAAGCCCTTTATCTGTACCGTTAAAGCCGATAACGTGGGAAGCAAGATCACCATACTCATAATAGCGCTTGCTGTCCTCCTCAAGGTTCATCATGGTATAAAGCTGGTTGTCTATTATGAACTGACGCACCAGGTCGGCAGTTTCTTCGTCTACGTTTTTCTTGATTACCTCATACTGGCTGTGGGTCTTTTCCGCCCTGGCAAGAATATCTGCCCTGGGAACACTCAAAAGCACGGAAAGCTCATCCGCAATAAGATTGCGATAATAATTGTCCCCTTTTTCGGCATCGGCATCCATAATCCCTTTAGGTGAGATAAAGACCGTCTCTACAGTTTCGCTCATGGCAAGCACCTGCATATTTCGGTCATATATCGACCCTCTGCTTGCAGGCAGAACCATGGTGCTTGAGTACTGCTCCAACACCATCTCGCGCATTTCCTCATAGTCCATAAGCTGTAGGTAGGCAAGTCTGCCCGCAAGGATGGAAAACAGCAATACGACTACAGCCAATGCGGAAAAGCATCGGATAGTAACGTCTTTTTTTGTAATGGAAGCATATTTTTTCATAGGGAGTTATACCTGCAATTTAATGTGTTTCTTATAAAGTCAATAAGGGTAAAGCGAAAAATTACGCTTTTACCCTAATTATATTGACAATAAAGTATATATATGATTGTAGCACAAAGGTTTTAATTAACCTTAACCGCCGAAAAACGCTTTAAGAACATTGCCCGCACCTGTAAGCAGAGTTCCTATACCGTTTTCCACCTCATCCTCATAATGGTTTATTTCCACGCCGTCTTGTTTATGTATCTCTATATGATATTCTTCCACGGTGCCGTCGCCGGCAGTCATGCCAAGCTCGTTCTCGGCGTACTTTTGTATTTCCTCTACGGTGTCCATTTTTGCCGCCTTGGTTTCAAGCTTGTCCCTTTCGTCGATCAAGGCATCTATGGTATTAGAGCGTTGTGTAACTTGGTCGTTTAAGTCGTCCAATGTTATGTAGTTCATCATCATAAACAAAAACATAACAGTAAAGCAAACGGCTGTAAACACCGTTGTCCAAGGGAAAGGCTTTTTTTCGTCTTCCTTTTTCTTGGTTACTATTTGTATATTTGCAAGGTCTGCTGTGCTGCGCCTTGCCGCGGGATGAGACGCGTTTTTTCGATTAACTGCGATTTTTTTCGCATCAGTGCTTAAAGCAGTGCTTGTTTTGTTAACCGTTGTTTTTTCTTTTTCCATTATTACTGCACCTGCCGCGGCAAATTGCGCAACATTTTCCCTTTCTTTGTTTTGTTAGAGCCTCTCTGCACAGCGTAGCTTGGCGCTGTGTGAACGGCTGTTTTCGGCAAGCTCTTTCGCCGAGGGGAGTATGGGTTTTCTGGTAACAAGCTTTACGGCAGGCTTTTTACCACATACGCATATAGGTATGTCGTGGGGGCAAGTACAGCCCTTTGCTGCCGCCGAAAAGCGATTTTTTACAATTCTGTCTTCCAGCGAATGGAAGCTTATTATAACTATCCTTCCTTGAGGGTTTAACAGCTCAAGTCCTTTTTCTATAGCCTCTTCCACTGCCGAAAGCTCGCCGTTTACCTCTATGCGCACGGCTTGAAAAACCCGTTTTACGGAAGAAAGCTTATCGGTCTTGCTGCCCCGTACGGTAGCACAAACGGTGTCATAAAGCTGCGCGGTTGTAGTGTACGGTGTCTCCGTGCGTTTTTCTGCTACACTTGCGGCTATCTTTCTGCTAAAGCGTTCTTCGCCGTATTCCCAAAATATTCGGCTTAACTCCTCGGTAGAGTACTCATTGATAACCTTTGCCGCATCAAGAGGCGCACTGCTGTCCATACGCATATCCAAGGGAGCATCCACACTATAGGAAAAACCTCTTTCAACCGTATCTAACTGATGGGAAGACACACCAAGATCCATAAGTATTCCGTCGACCGCATCTATCTTTAAATCCGAAAGCACCTTATCTATATCGCAAAAATTGCTTTTTACAGCAACAAACCTGCTGTCGTTTAGGATTTTCGCGGCGTTGTTAAGGGCATCATCGTCTCTGTCTATACCTATCACCTTGCCGCCCTTAAGTTTTTGCAATATCAAGCTTGTGTGACCTGCGCCGCCAAGAGTGCAGTCTACATATACGCCGTTTTCTTTTAGATCCAAAAGCTCTACGGCCTCTTCTTTAAGTACTGTGTAATGCTTAAATTCCATATCAGAATCCCAACTCTATAAGACGGGACATAATATCCTCGCTTTGCAAGCCTGTGGAAAGCTCTGCATCCCAAGCTTCTTCATCCCACAGTTCGAGATGAGTGTTGTTGCCTATAAGCACAACGTTTTTATCTATACCGGCATAGTCCCTGAAATATTGAGGAACAATAACCCTGCCCTGACCGTCAAGAGAAGTCCAAAGCGCACCGGAGAAGAAGTAACGCTTAATATTCCTGTCCTCTACCACCTGAAGTTGGGAAAGCTTGTCGGCAAACGCCTGCCACGACTCCATAGGATGAATCATTATACATTTGTCAAAACTGCGGCACATTACAAACTCGGCACCTAATTTTTCTCTCAACTTCACGGGCACGGACAGCCTGCCCTTGCTATCTAAATTATGTCTATATTCACCAACAAACAAGCCGCGCGCCCTCCTTTCGTTAACAACATAGGTGCCCAAATTGTTTTTCTGCAGTTTTTGGGAAAAACAGGGATAGTTTTTGTAAAATTTTGGGTTTTTATTGCACTTAAACCCACAAATTACCACCCTGCATGGTTTATTATATATTATGTAAATTGAAAATGCAATAGCAATTTTTATATTTTTCAAAAAATTTTTGAATTATGTAACCCTGTTTATTGACAAAATATCGGTCAGGTTATATACTTGTGCAAGAACGACCGACCAAATATGAAAGGAATATACAAAAATGAAAATAAGAGTTTTATTCTTGGCGTTACTTTTGTCATTTACCTCGGTGCTTTCTTTAATGGCATGCAGCGAAAAGCATGGCGAAAGTAAGAGTTTAAAAACAGACAAAGAAATTGCGGATGAAACGTCTGCAGAAGAAAGCTTGTCCGACATAGAAGCAAGCGAAGAAAGCTATGAGGATAGCGTCCTTGACACCGTGGAAAGCGAAGAAGAGGCAGAAAGCTTGCCCGACACAGAAGCAAGCAAAGAAAGCTATGAGGATAGCGTCCTTGACACCGTGGAAAGCGAAGAAGAGGCAGAAAGCTTGCCCGACACAGAAGCAAGCGAAGAAAGCTATGAGGATAGCGTCCTTGACACCGTGGAAAGCGAAGAAGAGGCAGAAAGCGGCGAATGCACGCCCCTGCTTTACAAGGCGGAGGATGCTGACGGCGACACGCTTTATCTTTTTGGTACCATTCATTTGGGGGATGACAGAACTGTTTTTCCAGATTATGTGATAAACGCTTATAACGAAAGTGACTTTTTGTGTGTAGAGGCCGATGTTACAGCCTTTTCTGAAGATATGGATCTTCAACTTGAGGTTATGAAAAAAATGCTTTGCGAGCTCGGCAAAAGCGCCGTGGACTATTTAGGTGAGGAATTGTACAACAGCGCCGTAGCTTTTTTGGAAGAAAAGGACCTGTATGTAAGCGTATACGACTACTACAGACCCATTATGTGGGAAAGCCTGTTATTGGAAGCGTTAATCGACGGTACCGACTTTAGTTCGGAGCAAGGCGCCGATATGCTTTTGCTGAACATGGCGAAAAACGACGGCAAAGAGGTGCGTGAAGCCGAGGGCTTTGCCCACCAGTACGACCTGCTGATGAGCGCCGGTGATGAGCCTTTGGTAATATCGATAGAAAATATGATGGCAATCAAAGATGTTTATGCCCAAGAAACCAACGAATTGTACGAGCTGTGGCTGGAAGGGGATGAAGAAAAATTCAGCAATGCCATAATCAGCGATTACAGCGAGCTTGACGAGGCAGACGAAGCCATTATGCTGAATTATGAAAATATAATTGTAGAGCAACGCAACCTTGCAATGGCAGATTTAGCTGAAGAATATCTTGAAGAAGGTAAAACGGGATTTTTTGCCGTAGGCGCCGCCCACGTGATAGGCGATGGTGCTTTAGCCCAACTTTTGACTGACAGGGGCTATACGGTAACAATCGTAGAATAAAGCATACCCGACAAATTGCCCTAATCACCCCAATCACCCCAAGAAAAAGCGGAGGTCAAACCTCCGCTTTGTCCTTTATTTAAGAAGGGATATTTCCCTCTCCGCGTTGATAGAGTCTCCGTTCATCCACAGTTCGAAATGAAGGTGAGGAGCATCGGCAATCTCTAATATGGCAGTATCGCCCACGGTTCCGATAACAGCACCGGCTTCTACCTCGGCGCCAACCTTTATACCTTGCGGAAGATTACTTGCCAAGTTTTTATATACGGAGGTAACGCCCGCCTCGTGAACTATTTCTACCGTGGTGCCCATAAAAGGGTCGGTTTCTACCTTACTTACGGTACCGTCAGTATACGCTTTTACCTTTGTTCCAAGCTCTGCCGCCAAATCAACACCGCCGTGAACACGAAAATCCTGCATTGTTTCGGAAAACACAAGGCTGTCCACAGAGTAGCCCTTTAGAACGCTGCCGCTTACGGGGCGCACATATACCGCCGTAGCCTCTGCCTCGCTCTCGGTATCAATGTTGCTTTCGTCGGGAGGAATCACCTCATCGGTAACACCCGAAACGTCTCCGCCTACAGGTTTGTCCTCTTCCTTATCTGCTGCATTGTCATCTTTGTCGCCAAGAGCAACGTTATTGCCCTCGGAAATGTTTGTATCGGGCGTGGGAAGAGAGATATCTGGCAGGCTTATGTCTGAAAGCTTAAGGTCCTCCGCAGATTGCTTTACCTTATCTGTGGCGGTTGCCATACTTAAGGTAAGCATTACCACCATACAAAGAGCTATGCCCATATATATGGCAGAAACGGTGTTTTTGGAAAGCCCTTTCTTTTTGCGGGGCTTTTTCTTTTTGTCCCCATCGTCGGGGGTAAGGGGTAAAAGGTTTTTGTTTTCTTCCATAAAAATCCTCCGGAAAAGTTTTTTGCCCGTGCTTTTGGGCTTTACCCTATTTTGTACTCACCGAAGGAAAATTATTCTTTTATTTGAAGATTAGGCGTGCAAGAACTGTATTAGGATAAAAACGCATCAGTATATCACCGTAGTCAGCACCGTTTGCCGCCATAAGCATTGCACTGCAACGGGACATTCCATAGCCGCTTCCGCTGCCGTAGCATATAACGGTAAAGCCCGTATCTGTGGGGTTTACGGTAAAGCACAAACTATCCAAGCCCAAAGCGGCGGCAACAGCTTTGCCGTTCAAGACAGTGTCACCTACCTCTACCGTAGCAACTCGGTTGCCTGCAGTAAAAACTGTTTTCCCAAACCACTGTGTATGCGGCGAGGAAAGACCGACCCCACAGGCGGAAAGTATCTTTTCCATCTGAACTTTTTGAAAGGTATATACAGTTTTGTAACAGGCAAAGCCGCTTTCGTCCTCTACCCTTACACAGCCAAGGTACGGATGCTCGTTGCCATATCCTTCTGTGCTGATACAGGACGACAGGTGACTTAACGCCATAACAGGCGCGCCTTCATAACAAAGAATGTGGTTTTCGGTTGCCTCCGCGGCGGCAACGCAGGCTTGCGAAGCTGTATCTGCTATAGGATAGCAGCAATATGGGTCGCCGCACAGGTCATAGTCTTTATGGATTGGTGTTTGCAGATTATAAAGCGCAAAAGAGCGTATCGCCACCGCTTGTGCCTTTAACGCCTCGGCGGGAGCATCTTCTGCCATCACTGCGGTTAAAGCCTTTGCTACGTAATCCTCCAAGGACAGGAAGCACGCGGTGTTTGTTTTCGCAATGTATACCGAAAGTTCGGTAATGTCAGCGGAAAAGCAGTGTGTTGCGGCTTCTTCATCCTGCTTCTCTTCTGATTCTGTCTGCTCTGCAGAGTCGCCGTTTGCGGTTAGCAACTTAAGATTTGGCATTATGGCGCACCACAGCGCCAACACGATGTAAAGAGTTATGTAATGTTTCATTGTTTTTCCACCGCCTTTTGTTTTTGTTTTATTGTATGCCTCGTTCTTTTTTTTAATAACGTGGAAAAAAGTCTTTACACAAAGAAATTTTTGGTGTATAATTGTCTTTGTATTTGAGAAAACAATTAAGGAAGTGTTAGCTTGAATTATAAAACGGTTTATAAAGCTATTTTACTGTTTTCCATCGTTGCCGCAATTATCGCCGGCATCTTTATGACAGTTAGCTTTTTTCATGTATCCGATAACAACGGGCTTAACGTCTACAGCTCTGACAATGTAGAATTCTATGGGCTTGTTTCTTGGATATTTGTTTTATGCGCAGTAAGTTATGTTGTAACCCTTGCCGTTTTGCGCAAGCGTATTGATAAGCGTACCGATTTTGTCTGCAATAGGTCAAGGTTTGCTTACGGATTGATGGCGTTTGTTTCCGCAGGGCTTTTGGGCTTTTGCTTGGGCAGAGAGTTTTTTACTGCCGATACCTATGACTGCGGCAATATGTATGTAATTTTTCAGAAAGAGCATCTCGCAAACACCCAGGTGGAAGAGGTTTCTTATTTGTACCTGCTGTTTTTGATAGCTCTTGTAGGCGCCTGTGCCTTTTTTGCGTACGCCGTTTTAAGGCAACGCAACGGGGTGGATGCTGTAAACGAAAAATTCGGTGCCTTTTCTATGCTACCCTCTGTTGCCATTGCCGTTAAAATTATTTACGACTTTCTTTTGCAAAGCGGTCACGGCTACGGCGCACTTTATAATTTCCACCTTTTGGGCTTGGGCTTTACCTTGTTGTTTTCTGTCTATGAAAGCCGTTTTTACTTTAAAAAAGCTGCCCCCGCATTGTATGTATTTTTCGGTCTTGTTGCTGCAGCAGCTTCGCTTATATTCAGCATCCCCGCCCTTATCCTCTTCTTTGCAGGCAAAGCAGGCGCTAATTGGCACCCCGCTTTTTGTCTTGCGGATATAGTTATAGTGGCTTACATCTATATAAGGCTGTTTGCGTTGGAAGTGCATCAGTTTGAGAGGCAAAAGAAAGAAACACAGTTTTCTGTAGTGTTTGAAGAAAACGAGGCGGAAGACTTAAACTCTGCCGAAAACGGTGAGGAAAATTAAATTTAAAAAAGTACTTGATTTTATTTAAAAGCTGTGTTATAATCTTTTAGGATTGAGACAATCGCTTAAGGAGGTGTAGCAACCCATGGGCGTTAAAATACGCAATGTAACCCTTAAGCTGTTTTGCATAGTTTTGTGTTGGGCGTTGTTACTTACTCCTTGTGTGTATTTCGTTTTGAGGGAGTTTAATGCCCCTGTAGCGCAGTCCGAACCTATGGGCAACGTGCCCGTGTTCAGCTACCCCGAACCTGTTGTGGGGACAGAGGCGGCTGATGTTATAGAAAACAGCAATGACGACCTGCCTAATCAGGATATATACGAAAATGCTGACCTTGTTGTAAGTGTTCCCGCAGACAAGAACCTAATGTCTGTAGTCACTCCGGATATAAACGCGGCCGCCGGTCAGGCGCCTGATTTGTATGTACCGCCCGTAGTGGTTGTACCCGATGTGCCGGAGGAAGAGGACGATAGCTCTGTTTCCGATACTATTGTTGAGGACGACAGCTCTGTGGAAGCGCCCGTAGAGGACGACAGCTCTGTTGTTGAGGATGAGCCTGAAACGGACAGTGATATAAACGACTACGGCAGCGAAGGTTTTTACGATACATACGCACTGTTGAAGCAACCCGACGGTTCTATGTTTATATACTATGACCAGACTTGGGAAGCCTACGCAGACCACCCCTACGGCGTAAACACAATAGGCGGCTACGGTTGCGGTCCCACATCTATGGCAATGGTGGTATCTAACCTTACAGACACGGTTATTACCCCTGACCAAATGGGTGATTGGGCGTATGATAACGGTTATTTTGTTAACTACTGCGGCACTGCTTACGGACTTTTTCCTGCGGCAAGTGCGGCATATGGCATAAACTGCGTTACCGCTTCTGCTTACGACAAAGAAACCATAGTTTCTGCTCTGAAGGCAGGCAAGCTTGTACTTACCATAGTTGGCCCCGGTGACTTTACCATTGGCAGACATTTTCTGTTGATAAGAGGCATAACAGACGACGGTAAGCTGTTGCTTGGTGATAGCGGCAAATACGAATTTGCCCTTGAACCTTGGGATTATAACAGAATTATTAATCAATTAAGCGGCGGTACATGTTGGATATTCGGATAAACCGAATTTAAAAAGCAAATATTGCCCCATTATTTGGGGCAATCATAAGCCGGTGTGATGGAATTGGCAGACGTGCTGGACTCAAAATCCAGTGGTAGCGATACCGTGCGGGTTCGACCCCCGCCACCGGCACCAGACAGTGAAAATCCGAACCTTTATCCTGTTGGAGAAGGGTTCGGATTTTTAGTTATGCTTTGATAAATGATAATGCTTGATTTTTGTATGATAGGTTAATCAAACAATTTAAGGTGGCAAGAAAAAACTTGCCACCTTTTTGTATGCTGCGTAGTTTGGCTGCTTTATCCTACGTGATTGAGCATCCTCCTGTTTCCAAGCGCAAATATCTTTTCGGTAAAAGCTCCTATGTTTGTGCTTTCCAATACAGCTCTGCAGCTTTCAAGCTTTGCATCCATATCATCCGCCATATGCAAAAGCTCTGCTTCCGCCAAACAAGGTAAAACGGCCGCCCCGTATTCAAACTTCCCGTGATGGGAAAGTATCATATGGCAAAGAAGCTCAATTGCGCTGCCTCTTATCTCTAAGCTCTTGGCAACCTCTTTAACTTCTTCAGCTCCCATTATCAAATGGTTGCTTATGCTTCCCTTTACGGTATAATCCTTTACCATGCCGCAGGAAGAAACCTCAAACTCCTGTATCTTCCCTATATCGTGCAAAATCGCACCCGTTATAAGCAGGTCACGCACTAAAAAGTCTCCGTAACCATTAGCACAAAAATCCACCGTTTTTGCAACATTAAGAGTGTGCATAAGAAGCCCGTGCAGAAAGGCGTGGTGCACGCTTTTAGCCGCAGGGATATAAAGGAAAGCCTGTCTGTGTCTGCTTAGCATTGTCATACAAAGCTTTCTGTAGTCGGTGTCGACGATTGAAAAAACAAGCTTCAACAAATCAACAACCGCCTCTTCAACGTTGATTGGTGCCAAGGGAACAAGGTCGTAGAACCAATATTTTCCCTCAACCGCAAGCTCAAGCGCAGTCAAACAGAGTTGTGGCTTATCATCATAGGCACCAACGGTACCTTCAAGATATACCACCTCTCCATTATTAGTCTCGGAAAGGTCGCCGCAATAATCCCAGAACACTACCGGTATCTTGCCTGTTTTATCTTGAGCAACCGCTCTAAGATAAGTGGAACCGTTTTTTGTGGTTCCTATCTGCACTCCGGTAAGAAGGTAATGCCCTTGAACGATGTCGTCACGGTCGAACGAAGATATACTTTTGTGGCTTGACGGTTCCTCTTCGTAATCCGTAGTGATGCCATCGGTCAAGCTTCTAAACAGCTTGTCCGCTTGCGAGTCGTAGTCCCCAAGGGGCTCTTCATCGCCAAGCGAAACGATTTCCGCATCTTCATCCTTCCTATCAAGTGCGTACACGTCTCCGATCCAAACAAATTTGGTGCGAGAATCAATGCCTAAAAATCTAAGCATTTTTTCAAAGCAACAATCGTTAATATAACGAAGGGAGCCTTCAATCTTGCAGAACACATAAAAACCATTAACGTTTCTATGTTCCCAATCAGTCACCGTTATCATGCCATCGGGGGACATGTTAAAACAAAGTTGGTCGCCAAGGTGGTTAAAGCCATTAACCATAACCTTATCATTATCCAAAATAAAAGTACTCATAAAATTTCTCCTTATTTACGTTAGTCATACAACAATCAAATGCTCATTAGCTATATCGCAGGCGCGCACTGAGATATACCCAAATCTGCATCTTTTTGTTGCCAAGCTCAAAAAGGTGTAAGTTTTGTCACCTTCTGATTATATTATACATAAAGTTATACAATTTGTCAACCCTTATTTTGAAAAAAGGTTGATTTTTTATCATTTTTATTATATAATTCTATTATCATATACAAAGGAGCTTTTTGGGCTATGACAACAGGTGAAATAATTAAAAAATTACGCAAGGACAACAAAATGAGTCAAAAAAGGCTTGCTGAAATCCTCGGCTATACCAACAAATCCTCAATCAGCAAAATTGAAAACGGTGACTTTGAATTATCCCACGCTAAGCTCGCTGCTATAGCAACTATATTTGGCGTTACCGTAGACTTTTTGCTTAGTGGAGAAACCGATGAAAGACCTGTTAACGTTTTAAATAACATTAAAACCCTTTATGACGACGGCGCCGTAGAACTGCTTGAAACCTACGAGCAACTAAACGCCGCCGGCCGCAAAAAAGCCGTTGAAAACATTAAGGATATAGCAGAGATAAGCAAGTATAAGAAATAAACCTAAAATAAGACATATTTCAAGTAGTTTCTTCAAAAGGAAGCGCAATGCAACCCAAAACTCTTAAAAACACGTTATTTATAGATGCTTGCAAGAATCTAAAACATTTATTACCGGAGGAACAGTATGTTCTATAAAATGATAGAGAACAAGTGCAGGGAGTGGTATAACTCAGAACAATGCACTGTCCGTAATTTAATTGAATACATAGAGAAAACCGGGCAAATGAGAGACGCTCAGATTGAAGCAATTAAGGTTTATCTGTTCCTCAAAATCGGTTGTGAATGTCAACCTTTGTCGTTGCTGTTCAAGCGCGGAGCATTTAACAGTATTGATTTGAATGCTATAGAGTTATCTACAGCAACACGTGAATACTTAGAGGAAAACCCTGCGGCAACGGCATTGTTTGAGTATGTTCGTTTGACTAACGATAAAGGCGAACAGGTTTCCGAAAAGCTCGAAAAGCAAATCAAGAAAGATCCGTCAAGTATTGACTATGACGGTTTATTCCGTACTGCCTTTTACGGTGTTTCCTATACCGATTATCTGTTCAGCCTTCCGATGGGTGCAGGTAAAACATACCTGATGGCAGCTTTCATCTATCTTGATTTGTATTTTGCTTTGAATGAGCCTACCAATCCCGCTTTCGCCCATAACTTTATCATCTTTGCACCTTCCGGCTTAAAATCCTCTGTTGTACCGAGTCTTAAAACGATTCAGAACTTCAATCCCTCGTGGATCATTCCCGAACCTGCAGCAACAGATATTAAGCGAATGATCTCCTTTGAAGTATTGGATCAGGGAAAGACTGCCAATAAATCAAATAAAACCAAGAACCCGAACGTTCAAAAGATTGCTAATCATCAGCCGCTTTCCGAGCTTTTCGGTTTGGTTGCTGTTACAAACGCCGAAAAAGTTATCCTCGACCGTATTCAAGAGAAAAACGGTCAGATTAGTCTGTTTGAAGAAAGTGATGACGAGAAGGACAGACAAGCTAATGAACTCCGCAACCTTATTGGCAAACTGCCGTCCCTTTCCATCTTCATTGACGAGGTGCATCACGCTGTTAGCGATGAAATAAAGCTTCGTGCCGTTGTAACCAAATGGGCACAGAACAACACCGTCAACTCCGTTATTGGTTTTTCCGGCACACCTTATCTTGAAAAAGCAGAAAAGTTCAAGGTTGTAGATTCTCTTTCGGTAGGTACGGCTGAGATCACAAACATTGTTTACTACTATCCTCTTATTGATGGTGTAGGCAACTTCTTAAAACGTCCTATCGTAAAAATTGCAGATATTGCAGATAGCAGTTTGATTATCGAAAAAGGTGTCAGAGAGTTTCTTGATACATACAAGGACACTGTCTATGCCGATGGACTGACCGCAAAACTTGGTATTTACTGCGGTACTATCGAAAAATTAGAGGAAGCTGTTTATCCTTTGGTATCTCGTATAGTTGCGGAATACGGTCTTGGAACAGATGTCATCCTCAAATTCCACAAAGGCAACAAGCAGTACAAAATGCCTGCCGACAGTCAAATGCAGTTTGATATTTTGGACAAGTCTATTTCCAAGATTCGCATTATTCTTCTTGTCCAGATCGGTAAAGAGGGATGGGACTGTCGCAGCCTTACAGGCATCATTCTTTCTCAAGAGGGCGACTGCCCCACAAACATGGTTCTGCAAACCTCCTGCCGTTGCTTACGTCAGGTGATTAAAGGCAATCCCGAAACTGCTCTTATTTATTTGAATGAGAGTAACGCTGACAAGTTAAACGTACAGCTCGAACAGCAGCATCACATTTCTCTCAAGGAGTTTTCGTCTGCTGATAACAGTAAAACACCGCTGAAGCGTTATAACCGCATGGCACATTTGAAGCTTCCTAAAGTTGATTTTTATCAGCTTAAAATCAATTATGATACCCTTACTGTCGAAAAGGCTGATCCTGCAAGCACGATTGCGGCTTCGGCTGATTCTGCACGCCTTGCAGACAGCGTTATCAAAACTACCGATCTTTCAATGGATGAAAGCAAAACCAGTATCACCGTTGACGATACAGAGTATGGCACCGAACCTGCCACCTTTAATTCTTGGATATACGGAATTATGAAAGGCGGTTTTGGCTCACCCACAGTTGCCGAACTGATGCAATACGCCGAGCAATTATCTTCGGTATATCAGATCATTGCCTACGAAAAGAACGGTTCCCACTATTACAGTTCTAAATATAACCGCAAGTTGGTTGAAACCAATATACGCAAAGCGTTCTGCGATAAGTTTGACTTTAACACTACCGAGGAACTGATACCCGAAGAAGCAAATCTCTTGAATATTGCAAACTTTACTCCCGAAGTTTATACCGACAAGCCACAGACCTACTATCCTGATGCGCAAATGGTCGATAAAATCATATTGGATGATACCGGGAAATTAAAGGCTGATTCCAAAACACAACAGATGATTACTCTGGCAGAAGAAATGGGCGATACAAAAATTGTAGAAATTCTCAGATCGAAAATTACATCTCATCCTCGAAAAGATCATTCATTCCACTATTTGCCCTACCGTACCGATAGCGGATTTGAACAGACTTTCATGAAAGAAGTGCTGTCCTTTGATGAGATCGAAAATCTCGGCTTGGAAGTTTACTATAACGGCGACCGTGCTATGACCGAGTTTAAGATCAAGTGTTATAAGAAAAACGGAAGCAAATGGAGTTATGTTGGCATCTATACACCCGACTTTCTTATCATCAAGCGTAAAGACGGCAAGATTCATAAGATTATCGTTGTAGAAACTAAGGGCGAAATTTACGCTAAAGATCCTACGTTCATGGATAAGAAAACCTTTATGGAAACCGAGTTTTCCAAGCAGAATAATGCCGCTTATGGTTATGAACGCTTTGATTATCTGTATTTAGAAGATACACTACCTGAAAAGGATAGAATGACGCTGACTCGCCGCAAAATATGCGGGTTTTTCAAGGAGGGATAATATTATGGGATGTCCAGATATAAATTGGAATGCTATTGCCGCAATCGGAACTTGTCTTGG
>JAZUQW010000141.1:0-8700 GCA_045605905.1 Eubacteriales bacterium | reverse complement strand
CCGACTTGATTTTACAATGTATAAATTAACTTTGTATTAACTAAAGCAATCCGCCACGCTGTATAGCGCCGAAAATTCTGTCCTTAAGCCCCTTGTCGTTTTCCGAAAGGCTTGCAATAAGCTCCTTAACGCGCTCTCTTTCCGTGTGTCCGTCTTCGGGGCATACCTTGCCGCAAACCTCTATACCCTCACGGCGAATAAATCCGGTTATAAGCTTTTCGGGCAGATATATCAACGGACGTATTACTGTAACATCCTTGCGGTCAAGATGGGTTTTTGCCTTAAAGCATCCTATACGACCTTCGTTTATCAGATTCATCAAAAAGGTCTCTACCGCATCATCAAAATGATGCCCCAAGGCTATGGTGGTGCAGCCCTCTTTTTTTGCCGCGTCGTGTATTGCCCCGCGGCGCATCCTTGCGCAAAGCGAGCAAGGACATTTTTCCTTGCGGTAGTCAAACACAATCTGCTTTATATCTGTGGGCACTATGGTAAGTGGCACCTCTAACTCTTCACACAGTTTTACAACAGGCGAAAAATCCGCACCCTCAAAGCCCGCATCTATAAGTATTGCCTTTATTTTAAAGTTTTTCGGATGAAAACGGGCAAGTGCCGCAAGGGTACACAGCAGGGTAAGACTGTCCTTGCCGCCGCTTACGCCAACGGCAACGGTTTCGTCCTGCCGTATCATATCAAAATCATCTATGGCGCGGCGCACATAACTCATCAAGCTTTGAATATCCTTGTATTTTTTCATAAACAGCCGCACCTCCTTTGGATAAGCATACCATAACTATTTTATTATAGTCTTTTTTGTTAATATTTTCAAGCCCTAATTGCATTTTTTACAAGGCTTTTTGTTGTGTGTAGCAAAACGCCCCAAGAAGTCAGACTCCTTGAGGTGTTTTGCAAATATCCCTAACCGCCGCCGCAAGTGCATCAACATCAGCGGTAGAGTTACCTTTTCCGAAGCTTGCACGCAAAGCTCCGTATTTGCCTGTACCCAGGGCGGTGTGGGCAAGGGGCGCGCAGTGCAATCCGCCCCTGACGTAAACGCCGCGCTCCGCCAACAGCTCCGCTCCTTGGTCCGATGGCATACCGTTTATATTAAACGCTACCACCGGTGCATAGACGCCGTCCCATCCTGTGGCGTATACCGTTACGCCCTGTATTGCCTTAAGTGCCGCAACAGCTTTTTTCCTTAAGGCTTCCTCGGCTCCGCCTTTAAGGTCAAGCTCTTCCGCGGCGGCGGTCAGTGCGGCTATCCCCATAATATTGGCGGTGCCTGCCTCCAGACGCTCGGGCAGTAGCGGAGGCATTGTGCGCTCCCTCGCCGCTATCCCCGTGCCGCCCTCTATTAAAGGCTTAAAGCTTAACCGACTGTTGGGGTTTATTATCATTGCCCCTACACCCATTGTTCCGCCCATGCCTTTGTGGGCGGGCAGGCATATAACGTCAGCGTTCAGCTCTTGTATATCCACCGGGATATGACCTGCGCTTTGAGCGCAGTCCAAAATGCATATAACACCCTTGCGCTTTGCCTCTCGGCATAACTCCTTCACGGGCAGGCATATTCCGCACACATTAGAGGCGTGGGTCAGAACCATCATCCCCACGTCGTCCTTTAACAGCTTAAGCACGGTCGTTGCCGTCTGTTCCCTGCTGTTAAAATCGGGGCTTGCTATCCGCAGGCGTTTGTTAAACACGGTATAAAGGGGGCGCAATACAGCGTTATGCTCAAGAGCAGAGCATACGGCGTAGCCCTTTCTTGGCGCAAGCCCTTTTATCGCCATATTAAGCGCCGCCGTTGCACCGCTTGTAAGCACTACGTTTTCGGGGGTCGAGCCAAAAAGCTTTGCCAACGCCTCGCGGCAGGCGTATACGGTTTCCGCTCCCTTAAGGGCTAAAGGGTGACCGCCCCTGCCGCTGTTTCCGCAGTTGAAAAATGCCTCTTTGGCGGCGTTAAACACTCGCTTGCTTTTGGGAAACGATGTGGCGGCATTATCCAAATAGACAATACTCATAGCTTTTACTCCCTAACCGTATCCAAGGTGTTTATGCCGTTTTCTGCCAACAGCCGCTTTGCCTCTTCCGTTCTTAAGGTGTCGGCTAAGCGCAGTCCGTAGCCACAGCCTCTTACCGCCGTTACAGCGGGGGAGCGGGTAAGGGTGGTGTATATTCGGTAGCCCGATAACAGCCGTTGTGCCTTAAGGGCGTAGGTTACCGAAGAGAATATAAGTGTCATCTGTCACCCGTCCTTTGCTTGGGAAGCATCCCTGATTTCAGTATATGCACAGCAAATAAAACAGCCCCAAAAAGCTTCTTTGCTTTTTGGGGCTGTCGAAGTATCGGTTCTTATTCTTTTGTAAACTCATAGTCGCCTGTGCCGTGGTTCCAATCTGCGGCGGCTTTTTTGGTTAAACTGTTTTGGTTTTCAAAAACGTATTTGCCGGATATCTTTTCAAGGACAGCGCAGTTCCAAAACAAGCCTTCGTTAAAAGCGTTAAGCTTGCCGCCAAACACTACCTGCTTAAGCTTTGTACAGGCGTTAAAGGCGTATTTGCCTACATAAACGGCGCTCTCGGGCAGGCTTATCTTTTCCAGCTCTGCGCATTGCGAAAACGCGTAGTCCGCCACAAGCACAGTGCCTTCCTTTGCCGTAAATTCACCTTCTGTATCTTCTTTTACGTCCAAAAGATAGTTACCTATATAAAGGGCGTTGTCGGTCCAATTAACGCCGGTGGTATAGATGCTTGTTCCGTAGAATGCGTCAAAACCTATGGTTTTTATCCCCTCGGGTAAGGATAGTGTCTTAAGATTTGCGCAACCGTAAAACGCGCCCTGACCTATGCTTTGTAATTTGCTGTTATCGGCACCGAAAACGGAGCTTAAGTTTTTGCAGCCCATAAAGGCGAAATCACCAATGCTTTTAAGGCTTTTGGGCAGATGTACTTTTGTAACATCGGTACACTTGTAAAAAGCGTGGTCGCCTATACCTGTAATGCCTTCTTTTATAACAATCGCTTTAACTTTTTGGTCACTGCCAAGCTTAAGCCATTCATCGGGCTTAAGTGGGTCAAAATCCTTTATCTCGCCCTTGCCTTCTATTGTAAGCGTGCCGCTTTCCGAAAGCGTCCAACTGATATTGCTGTCAAAAAACTTATTCTTAACAAATATAAAGCCAAAGCACAGTATGGATACAGCCAAAACCGCACAGCAGGTCTTTATAATGAGTGATTTGTTTTTTTGGTCGCGGATAAAGTCTTTTAGGTTAAAGCTTTTTTTAGAAGCTTTCATGCTCATAAAAACGCCTCCTAACAGCATTTGTTTACTATGGCAGTTTATCATATGGCGGTATTTTTGTCAACCATTACATTTTTGTTAAAAGGCGGCAAAGACGGCAATAATACAAAGTGTATAACATACATTATAACTGTATATCCAAATTTACGGCGATGGCGCGGATAGGGAAAGAAGGCAAAGGGTTTCTTAACATTATCCAACCAAATCACCCCAAGAAGCCTGACGGCTTCTCGGGGACCCCGATAAAAAATAATTCCTCAAAGCGAGCTTTGAGGAATTTTGGTGACCCGTAGGGGAGTCGAACCCCTGCCTTCGCCGTGAGAGGGCGACGTCTTGACCACTTGACTAACAGGCCGTATCAATGATATTAGCACAAACGCCTTTCTTTGTCAAGCCTAATTTTAAATTTTTGTTTGCGGGGTAAAAGTAATGACAAGGGACAAAAAACTTAACGCGGTAATAAATTTCTTTTACTATGGAATAATCGCTGTGGCGGCGTTTCTTGGTTTTAGGTTTCTGCTGCGATATCTGCTGCCGGCGCTGTACCCCTTTGGGATAGCGTATATTGTATCGCTTATGCTTAACCCCGTTATGCTGTTTATGGAAAAACGGGTAGGTCTGCCACGAAAAGTAGGTGCATTTTTGTTGGTTACCCTAACCGTTGCCGCTGTGTTTATGCTGCTGTTTTTGATAGTACACAGGGCAGTGGAAGAGATAGGCCGCCTTGCCGATACGCTGTCAAGGCTGGACCCAAAGGATTTTGAGCCTGTTAAAGATAAAGTCAACGGCTTTTTGCTTAAACTGCCAATGATAGACAGCGCCGAGGATCTGGCGCGTTTTTGGCAGTCGGCAGACCAACGGGCGGCAAACGTGTTGGCGGACAGCATTCCCGGCCTAAAAAGCGGAATAGGTCTGCTTACAGGCTTGTTTACCGGGCTGTTTGACGTGGTGCTTGCGTTTTTTGTAACCGTGGTTGCCAGCTATTATATGACCGTTGACCGAGCAAAGATAGCCGCCTTTGTGTATAAGCCCTTCAGCAAGGACAGCGAAAGCAAAATAAAAAAGCTAAAGGATACCTTTTTCTCTGCTCTGGGCAAGTATTTAAAGGCATACGGACTGATAATGCTTATAACCTTTACCGAGCTTTTTGCGGCGTTTACCGTGCTGCGCATAGATTACGCCTTGCTTTTGGCGGCTATAACGGCACTTGTGGATATTCTGCCTGTGTTGGGCACGGGCTGCGTGCTTATCCCCTGGGCGCTTATATGCCTTTTTGTGCAGGGTGACATTTACACGGGCGCAGGGCTTATCATAAGCTACGTGATAATAACAGTAATACGGCAAATAGCAGAGCCCAAAATAGTGGGCAGTTATATGGGCATACACCCTCTTGCTACTTTGGCGGCTATGTTTGCGGGACTAAAGCTTTTTGGCTTTTGGGGGATCCTTTTGTTGCCTATGGCGGCTTTGGGCGCAAAGAATCTTATTGCTAACATGGAGCGCCCCCGGGAGGGCGCGTAACTTTCGCCATAAAACTATTGCAAAAAGCTTTTAGCCGTAGTATAATATACTATGTATATTTGTATGTTGGGAGAATTTGTGGTTTTGGAAAATCAGTATGAAAATACCCTGTTTGAATACAATGTAAGCGGCGCAAAGCTTTCGTCGATGAAGGTTGGCGGCGTGGTGCGTTGCGTTTGTGCGCCGTCTTCCAAAGAGGAGTTTTGTTCGGTTATACAAAAACTTAACCGTCAAGGCGAAAAGTTTATTGTTTTGGGCAAGGGAAGCAACGTAATATTTTCAGACAGCGGCTATGACGGCACCGTGGTGCTTACCACGGGCTTGAACGGCATATTCCCCACAGAAAACGGATTTTTGGCAGAGGCGGGGGTCACCCTGTCTTCCATAAGCAAAGCCGCCGCTGTTTCGGGCCTTGGCGGATTAGAGTTTGCCTATGGTATCCCCGGTACGGTAGGTGGCGGCGTATACATGAACGCAGGTGCCTACGGCGGCGAGATGAAGGACGTCGTCACACGTATCTACTGCGCTGACAAGGAGGGTAACCGTATAATCCGTACAGCAAAGCAGGCAAAGCTTTCTTACAGACACAGCGCGTTTATGAAAAACGGGCTCTACATATTGGCGGCAGAGTTTGTGCTTAAACCCGCAGATAAAGACAAGGTTTTGGCAATTATGGAAGAAAATATGCTTAAGCGCAAAACCAAGCAGCCCTTGGAGTATCCAAGCTGCGGCAGCACCTTTAAACGTCCTGCAGGTCATTACGCAGGTGCGCTTATAGAGCAAAGCGGATTGCGTGGCTACAGCATTGGCGGCGCGCAGGTTTCCGAAAAGCATTGCGGCTTTGTAATAAACAGGGCTAATGCCACCGCAGACGACGTTATCAGGCTTATTAAGCATATAAAAAAGACTGTGTTGAAGGAAACAGGCGTTAAGCTTGAGACGGAGGTTGAGATATACTGATGTCGGTTTCTGCAGAGATAAAAGAGTTTTTAACAGAGGCAGAGCGTCGCAACACCTGTTGTAAAGAGTCCTTCGAAACAGGCAAAAACGGCGGCATATACAAAGAGCGTTGCCCCGCTTGCAGGGCGGCGTTTACAGCAGGTGTGTTCACGGGCTTTGGCTCGATTACCGACCCCGAAAAGGCGTTTCATTTGGATATGCGCCTGTCTTTGCCCTTGGCGGACAAGCTTTACGCCATATTGGCAGAGGAAGGGCTTGAGCCTCGCCGTTACGAGCTTAAGGGCGGCAAGGCGCGGCTATATTACAAGGTAAGCTCATCCATAGGGGACTTTTTGACCTATATAGGGGCAAGCAAGTTTGCTCTTGCCGTGATGGAAAAAGAGGTTTACAACAGCGTTAAATTTAAAGAAAACAGAGAAGCCAACGCGGTTATAGCTAATCTTGACCGCCTTGCCACCGCGGCGGCGGAGCAACGGCTTAACATTCATACATTAAAGGAGTGCGGCGCCTTGGAGACCTTGCCCGAGGAGCTGAAGGAGACCGCAAGACTGCGGGAGGAGTACCCCGATATGCCTTTGTCAGAGCTGGCGCAGATGTTTACGCCACCCATCAGCAAGTCGGGGCTTAACCATAGACTAAAGCGTCTGGCAGAGGAGGCGCGCAAGGTAAAAGAGGGATAGATTACGTAAAGAAAGGGGCGGTAAGCAATGGCTTTTACCCACTTGCATTTGCATACGGAATACAGCCTGTTGGACGGTGAATGTCGCATATCACGTCTGCCGCAGGCGGTTATAGATGCGGGTCAAAACGCAGTTGCAATAACCGACCACGGAAACCTTTACGGCGTTATAGATTTCTACCGCACCTGCAAAAAAGCGGGCGTAAAGCCCATTATCGGTTGCGAGATGTACGTTGCACCCAAAAGCCGTACGGACAAAAGCTTTAGTAGGGTAATGTACCATCATTTGGTGCTTCTTTGCAAGAATATTCAGGGCTATAAAAACTTAATGAAGCTTAATACCGATGCGTTTTTAAACGGCTTTTATATGAAACCCCGTACTGATATAGAGATGCTTCGTCGTCACAGCGAGGGGCTTATAGCGTTGTCAGCCTGCCTTTCGGGCAGCATACCGTCGGCTATATTGGCGGACGATATGTCAGGTGCAGAAAGGCTTGCTAAAGAGCTTAAGGGCATATTCGGCGAGGACTTTTATTTAGAGCTTCAGCGCCACGGTTTAGATGAACAGACCAAGGTCAACAACGGACTTATTGCTTTGTCAAAAAAGCTTTCAATACCTCTTGTTGCCACCAACGACGTTCACTATATAAACAAAGAGGACGCCGAAACGCAACATTTGCTTATGTGCATACAGATGGGCAAGACCGTGGCAGATGAGGGCGTGGGCTTTTCTACAAAAGAGTTTTATCTTAAATCTGCAGAAGAGATGCAAAACCTGTTTATCGACCAGCCCCAAGCCATAGCAAACACTGCGCTTATAGCGGAAAACTGCAATGTGGACTTTGAGTTTGGCACAATGCACCTGCCAAAATACATTCCGCCCGTGGGCTACACGGCGTTTCAGTACCTTGAAAAGCTGTGTATGGATGGTTTTAAAGCCTATCTTAAGGCAGGCATTATAAAAGAAGAATCGAACAAATATATAGAACGCCTCACCGATGAGCTTGGCATAATAAGCTCTATGGGTTTTGTGGACTATTACCTTATTGTATGGGATTTTGTGCGTTATGCAAAATCCAAGGGTATACCTGTTGGCCCCGGCAGAGGCTCGGGCGTTAGCTCTTTGGCGGCGTATTTTTTGGGTATAACCGGTGTTGACCCTATTGCCAACGAGTTGCTTTTTGAGCGCTTTCTTAACCCCGAAAGGGTATCTATGCCCGATTTTGACATAGATTTTTGCGACGAGCGACGGGGCGAGGTTATCGACTACGTTACCCGCAAGTACCGCGAGGACCACGTGGCACAGATAATAAACTTCGGCACCCTTGCCTGTCGACAGGCAGTCCGTGACGTGGGCCGTGTTTTGGGTATGCCTTATGCCCGCGTTGACGAGGTGGCAAAGCTTATTCCCCGCAGTATAGGCATAAGTGTGGAGGAGGCACTTGCCACAGGCAAAGAGCTTCGCGAACGGTACAAAATAGATTCAACGGTAAAAACCCTTATAGATTACGCCAAGGCATTAGAGGGCAGACCCCGCAACACCTCTCAACACGCATCGGGCGTGGTGGTGGCAGACAAGCCTCTTACAGAGTATTTGCCCTTGGCAAGCTCTACGGGCTCGGTGGTGACCCAGTTCCCAATGAATACCGTTGCAGATCTGGGGCTTTTAAAAATAGATTTTTTGGGGCTTCGGTTCCTTACGGTAATAGATAAAGCCTGTCGCAGTGTGGCAAGGCGGGTATCGGGCTTCAGTGCCGAGACGATCCCCTTTGATGACAGCGACACCTACAAGATGTTGGGCGAAGGGCAGGGTATAGGTCTGTTTCAGTTGGAAAGCGAAGGCATGCGTGCCTTGCTTGTACGCCTTGCACCAAGATGCTTGGACGATATAACCGTTGCCATATCGCTTTACCGTCCCGGGCCCGCAAAGTTTATAGACAGCTACCTTGCCAACCGCAAAGAGCCGGACAAGATCGTCTATGGCTCGGCAGAGCTGGAGGAGGTGCTTAAAAGCACCTACGGCTGTATGATATACCAAGAGCAGGTAATGCGCATTTGCGTGCTTGGGGCGGGCTATTCCTACGGGCGTGCGGATATGGTGCGCCGTGCCATGGCTAAAAAGAAGCCCGAGGAGATGGCAAAGGAGCGTGTAAGCTTTGTAAGCGGCGCTACCGCAAAGGGTATGCCCTCTGCCGAGGCAGAGGCGCTGTTTGACAGCATAGCGGGCTTTGCCTCCT
>JAZUQW010000140.1:0-9749 GCA_045605905.1 Eubacteriales bacterium | reverse complement strand
TAATTGATGGTATGATTGATCGTATTAATGAAGAATTTGGAGAAGAATTAAAGGTGTATGCAACAGGTGGATTGGCTATGTCAATAATACCTTTATGTAATCATAATATATCTGTTGATGAATATCTTGTTTTAAAAGGACTTAATATTATTTTTAAAAAAAATCAAAATAAGCATTGATGTTTTATTTCAATTGATGGGTGTATATTTCTGCGAATGCAGATAATATAAATTTAGCATGCGTTGTACCGCATTAAGCGGACGACAGCAAGGAGGTTTTTATGCAAATATCTAACAAACGAAAAGAGCAAACCGAAAAGCTAACGCTTATGGCATTGCTCACCGCTTTGGTCGCAGTACTGTCTTATTTCGGAGGGTTTATTAAAATTGGCAGCCTTGCTTCTATTAACCTTACGTTGATACCGGTAGTGCTTGGCGCAGTTTTATATGGTCCAATTGCAGGTGGTTGGCTTGGCGCTGTTGCAGGAGTTATATTTTTTATAACACCTGATGCTGCCGTTTGGCTTGCCTTAAACCCCGTTGGAACTGTAATAACTGTTATGTTAAAGAGTTCTTTAGCCGGTGCTTGCGCCGGCCTTGCTTATGGGATGATGGGGAAATTCAATAAGTATTTAGCTGTTATAGTAAGTGCAATGGTAGCCCCGATAGTAAATACTTGCGTATTTTTACTCGGATGTAGCGTCTTCTTTTTGGACTCAATCAAATATGAAGCTTCCCAAAAAGGAATTTCTATCTTAACAGTTATGATTGTGACATATGTTGGCTTAAACTTTGTGTTCGAGTTTATTGCCAATGTGGTTGTAAGTCCTACAATTTTTAAACTCGTTAATATTAGGAAGAAAAAACAATAACTTTTGACCGAATGAAGCTGTTACTATTCAGCCTCGTTCGGTTTCTTCTTTAAAGTCGTAGTAGTTTCAAATATAAACAAGAAATAAGTGCTTATTTTATAAATATATATGCAAAAACCTTATTGACATAACCGAAATTAAAATGTATATTAATTACTCGTATGAGAGAATTTTATATTTAGGAGAATTTATGAAAGATTTCTATTTAAAGCCAAAGCTATTTTCGGTTTTGAAAAATTACACTACCGGGCAATTAATTAAAGACGTAATTGCCGGTGTTATTGTCGCAATTATAGCGCTACCGCTTTCTATTGCGTTGGCAATCGCTTCTGGAGTTGATCCTGCTTGCGGTGTCTATACTGCGATTTTTGCTGGCTTTTTAGTTTCGTTTTTTGGTGGCAGCCGTGTGCAAATAGCAGGTCCTACTGCAGCGTTTGCAACCGTTGTTGCAGGTATTGTTGCATCCCAAGGTATGGACGGTCTTATAATTGCAACGGTTCTCGCAGGCGCTTTTTTGATATTGATGGGTATATTTAGATTTGGTGCGTTGATCAAGTATATCCCTTTTACAATCACTACCGGTTTTACTGCCGGTATTGCTGTGACAATTTTGTTGGGGCAGATTAAAGATTTTTTAGGTATTGAATACGGCATCGGTGTTAAGCCAATTGAAACAATAGAAAAGATAGAAGCTAATATTGAGTTTGCTTCGAGTTTTAGCATACAGGCTTTGGTTGTTGGGGCTATATGCTTGGTCATATTAATTATTTATCCAAAATTCGAAAAAAGAGTCCCCCCATCACTTATTGCAGTTGTTGTTGGTGCATTATTAGTAGAATTTATCCCGTGGTTTAACGACGGAGTAAATACAATTGGTGACCTTTATACTATACCTGAAGGTTTTCCAAAGTTTACGTTGGGAAGCATTAGTGTTGATATGGATAAGATTTCTGCTGTTTTACCTGATGCTTTTACTATTGCTATTTTAGCTGCCATCGAGTCTTTGTTGTCCTGTGTTGTTGCTGACGGTATGGTTAACTCAAGACACAATTCTAATGCAGAGTTGGTTGCCCAAGGTATAGGTAATATAGGTTCTGTAATGTTTGGTGGTATTCCTGCTACAGGAGCGATAGCGAGAACCGCTGCAAATGTGAAAAACGGTGGTAGAACGCCTATTTCAGGTATGGTGCATTCCGTTGTACTTCTTTTAGTTTTATTGTTCTTGTTACCGGCGGCCAAGCTTATACCAATGCCCGCCATTGCTGCAATATTGATTATGGTTGCTTATAATATGAGCGAATGGAGAAAATTCGTTCGCGTGATCAAATCATCGCCTAAAAGCGATATAGCAGTTATGGTTATTACTTTTGGTTTGACGGTAATATTTGATTTGGTTATTGCTATTGAAGTTGGCATGCTTCTTGCTGCTTTGCTATTTATAAAACGTATGAGCGATGAAAGCGAGATTAAAGATTGGAAGTATATTGAAAGCGATGCCTCTTCTGATGATTTAGGTCTTTTGGTGATCCCAAAAGCTGTTAGAGTTTATGAAATTAGTGGCCCCTTATTCTTTGGTGTTGCTGACAGAATTTTTGAGATAACGTTAAAAGATTACACTAAATGCCTTGTTTTAAGAATGCGCGGTGTAAACGCATTAGATGCTTCGGCGATGAATTCTCTTGAAGCTTTATATAAAAAATGTAATGATAATGGTGTTAAACTTGTTTTATCACATGTGAACTCCCAACCAATGAAAGTGATGATAAAGTGCGGTTTTGTTGATTTGATAGGTGAAGAGAATTTTTGCCCACACATCAATGCTGCTCTTGCTCGTGCGTCGGAAATTGCTATATAAAAGATTTAAGTTGCCTCTTTTTCAAGGAGGCAACTTATTTTTTTATGTATATAAAGGCATTGTTTTGGATATTATATACGTAAAAAGTTGTGAGGAGTATGTGCATATGAAAAAGATCAACGCGTTACTAATTATTATATCAGTGCTGCTTTGTTTTGTTTCTTGTAAAGAATCAAAGGAAGCTGTTGATGATTTGAACAGCCAAATATCTAAAATTGAAGATGGTGCTGAATCGGGATTATCAAAGGTTGAAAGTAATATCGAATCTGATGCATCATATATTGAAAGCAACATTGAATCAGGCGCTTCGAGAGTAGAAAGTGATATCGAATCCGATATCTCAAAAGTTGACAGCACCATAGATAACGCTACTGATATTTCTGATAACTAAATAGTTTTGTTTTTCAAAACTCCGCTTTTGCAAAATAATTGTATAAAGCGGAGTTTTCTATTATGTCATTTGTTAATCCATATTGTTAAAATTACATAAAAAATAAAAAATGTTAAAAATCCCCCTAAACTATTGACAAATTTACAAAAAACAAGTATAGTCAACTTATTGAAAAATATGTATTACAAGGAGAAATAGGGAATTGGACAATGTTCTTTTGCGTCTGAGAAACATATCAGTTAAGTTTGATGATGCTCTCATTCTTGATGATGTGTCACTTGAAATTTGTGACAAAGAGTTTGTTACGCTTTTGGGTCCGTCCGGATGCGGAAAAACAACCACCCTTAGAATTATAGGTGGTTTCGTATCTCCTGATAAAGGGGAAGTGTTATTTGAAAACGAGCTAATGAATGATGTTCCGCCTCATAAAAGACCGGTTAACACCATCTTTCAAAAGTATGCTCTTTTTCCTAACCTAAATGTTTATGAGAACGTAGCGTTCGGCCTTCGTGTAAAGAAACTGTCGGAGCCTGAAATTAAAAAGACGGTTCATGAGATGCTGTCTATGGTTAACCTTTTAGGCTTTGAACGCAGAGACGTATCAACCCTTTCCGGCGGTCAACAGCAGAGGGTTGCTATAGCACGCGCACTGGCTGTAAAGCCTCGCCTCCTGTTGCTTGATGAGCCTTTGGGAGCTTTGGATTTAAAGCTACGAAAGGATATGCAGGTAGAGCTTAAAAATATCCAAAAGAGACTTGGTATTACTTTCATATATGTTACACACGACCAAGAAGAAGCACTTTCTATGTCTGACAGAGTCGTTGTTATGAACGAAGGTGTTATTCAACAGATAGGCACTCCGGAAGATATATACAACGAGCCCAAAAATGCCTTTGTGGCGGATTTTATCGGCGAAAGCAACATCGTGGATGGCGTTATGCTTGAAGACTATAAAGCTCAATTTTCGGGCCATGTGTTTGACTGCTTGGACAAAGGATATGCACCCAAGGAACAGGTTGACGTAGTTGTGCGCCCCGAAGATGTTGATATAGTCGACGTAAACCGCGGTATGTTAAAAGGCACGGTTACTTCTGTTACATTCAAGGGTGTTCATTTTGAAATTATTGTCGATATAGGCGGATTCAAGTGGATGATACAAACAACTGATTATCAACCTGTAGGAGCTAACATTGGTTTGTATATTGAACCTGATGCAATTCATATTATGAAGAAATCCGAGTATTCCGGTATATACGGGGATTATAGTTCCTTTAGTGAGGATTTTGACAAACTTTCCGATGCAGTAGAGGGTTTGGAAAATGCGTAGGGGTAGCAGAGGTATTCTGCAAAAAATGGTATCTGCTCCTTATTTGGTGTGGTCTGTGATTTTTGTAGTATTACCGTTGGTGATGGTAATTTATTATACTTTTACCGACGCTGAAGGTAATTTTACTTTTAGTAATGTTGCCACACTTGGATCTAGTGAAAATATAAACGTACTTTGTATTTCTTTGGCAATAGCTTTAATTGCGACTGTATTCTGCCTTTTAGTTGGATTTCCGTTGGCGTATTTGGTTACTCGTATGAAGAGTGGCGCGCAAACTGTCATGATGCTTTTGTTAATGTTGCCGATGTGGATGAATTTTGTTATCAGAACAAACGCAATATATGAATTAACGGAAGTTATGGGGATTAGTGGAACCTTTACTGCGGCGATAATGGGCATGGTTTATAACTTTTTGCCTTTTATGGTGCTTCCTATTTATTCTGTTATGGCGAAGCTTGACAAAAGTCTTTTTGAAGCAGCTCACGATTTGGGATGTACAAAATTACAGTCTATATTTAAAGTTCTTATTCCCTTAAGTATGCCCGGCGTTGTTTCCGGTATAACTATGGTTTTTGTGCCTTCAATAAGCACCTTCTACATTTCGGAAAAACTCGGCGGCGGTATGTTTATGACCGTTGGTGATAAAATTGATGATTCGTTTATGCTTTATACGGATTATAATTTTGGTTCAGCTTTTTCCTTTGTACTGCTTATTTTGATTATCATATCAATGGCTATAATGAGTAAGTTTACCTCCGATGAGGAAGATGGAGGTGTATTACTATGAAAAAATGCGGAAGTATAGTTAATTCAATATATATCGCTGTTGTTCTTTTGTTTTTGTATGCTCCCATCGCGTTACTTATATACAAATCTTTTGATTTTGGCAGCAAAGATGTGTTTGCTGCGTACAAAGAGTTTTTTAAAAACGATGGTGCAAAAAGTGCTTTAAAGCACACTATGATAATTGCTGTTATCTCATCTCTTGTTTCTACTATAATAGGTACAGCAGCGGCGGTAGGTATATCTAAATACAAAAACCGCAAGTTTAAACAAACTGTTATGATGGTTACAAATATTCCTATGACCAGTCCTGATATTGTAACGGCGATTTCTCTTGTTTTGCTTTTTGGTATTGTTTTTTCTTTGATTAGCGTTAATGATTATTTAGGGTTTACCAGTCTTCTTATATCACACATAACATTTGAGCTTCCCTATGTAATTCTATCTGTTTTGCCCAAAATTAATCAAATGGATGTAAATTTGCCACAAGCAGCACAAGATTTAGGTTGTACTCCATTTAAGGCGTTCTTTAAGGTGGAATTGCCTGCGATCAGTACAGGTGTGTGGACAGGCTTTTTTATGGCTTTTACGTTGTCCATAGATGACTTTGTTATAAGCCGTATTACCGGCGGTTCTTATGTGACCCTGCCTTTATTTATATATGATAAAGCAAGAAAAAAAGTGCCCGATTACGTATATGCTCTGTCTGCAATAATTTTTGTTGTTGTTCTCATTTTGCTTATAGTTAAAAACGTTATAAGTAGTCGAGACGCAAGAAAAAAACGCAATATTAGTGTTAAGTGAGGTGCATTACATGAAAAAGATTTTTGTTTTTGTAATATGCTTTGCAACACTCGTATCTTTGTTTAGTTTTTCTGCTTCCGCATCAAACGATAATGGAATCAGCAGAAAATACGCAGGTACCACCATCACAGTTTTTAATTGGGGTGAATATATTGCTGACGGTTCTGACGACAGCATGGATGTAGTTAAAGAGTTCGAAAAAGAAACCGGCATAAATGTTGAGTATATGACTTACGCAAACAATGAAGAGTTATATGCTGCGCTTGTTAACGGCGGTACAACATACGATGTGGTTGTTCCGTCGGACTATATGTTTGAAAGACTTTATTATGAAGGCTTTCTTCAACCCATTAACTATGACAATATCACCTACTACGATAACATTGCTGATAAGTTTAAAGGAATATTTGCTGATGAAATGAACAAATACTATGTTCCTTATACTATCGGTATGGTTGGTGTTATTTATAATACCGAAATGGTAGATGATGTTCCCAAAAACTGGGATATACTATGGGACGAAGATTATAAAGGTCAAATTTTGATGTTTGATAACCCGAGAGATGCTTTTGCGATCGCTCAATTTAAATTGGGATTAGATATTAATTCCGCTAATCCAGACGATTGGAAAAAGGCATCAGATGAACTAAAGAAGCAAAAAAAAGTTATTAAACGTTACGTTAACGACGAAATCTTCGACATAATGGAAGGTAACTACGCCGCTGTTGCGCCTTATTATGCAGGCGACTATTTCACGATGAAAGAAGAAAATGATGCTTTAGAGTTTTATTATCCGCGCAACGAAGAGGACGAGCTTATTACCAACCAATTTATTGATGTAATGTGTATTCCAAAGGCCAGCAAAAATAAAGCTGCGGCTGAAATGTTTATAAATTACATTTTGCGTGATGATATAGCATTGGCTGTTGCAGAATATATTTGTTATGCAAGCCCGAATGTGACAGTTGTTAATAATCCTGACTATATTTTTAGTTTAGAACAGGATGAATACGCATATAACATACTTTATCCGGAAGAGCTTAATCCTAATTCTGATAAAGTCTTTAATTCGAAACTCGTATTTTCTCATTTAGATAAAGATACTCTGTCTTATATGAATCAAAGATGGTCGTCGGTTAAAGCACAAGTCGATGCTACCGGTATATATGTCATTTGCTTTGTTATACTTGTTGCTTTGGCAGTGCTTGTTGCTTGGAAATTGAGAAAAAAGCAGATAAGAAGAATTGATGAAGAGTATTATAAACTCTCTGAATCTAATTAAAGTATTATGCTGAATGTGGATGAAGCGCGTAAAATTATTGAGTTTAAAATGCGCAGATTCTTAAGTTGGTCTGTTTATGCCATAAGTGAAGATGATGAAAATTATTATTTCTTTTATGGTGCTGACGATGAGTGTTGCCCTGAAGCGAGCATGCCGGTTTTCGGAGTGAGCAAAGCTGACGGAAGCATTAATCAATTGTCAATAACAGATATGGCTAACTTTAAAAAGCTATTTGCAGCTCGCGTGTTTTATAATAGAAAGCTTAATATAAATTATAATGTTGAAGAGCGCGCAGCTATAAGACATAAATACAAGTTTCCTGATGATGTTGTATTATGTCCGCGCTGCGGGCATAAGCTTCAATGGATTAAGCAAAACACTTCGATATACGTGCAGTGTCAAAGAATGTATTGTATTTTTTGCTCAATACGTGAATGGTAATTTAAAAGGCAACCGCTAAAAGCGGTTGCCTTTTTTGTCTGGGTTATGAACTTTCTTTGCTGATGCGTCCTAATACGATGCGTGTAAGGATTACAAAAACTACAGTCATTGCGCAAAGGATGGCAAATACAGCTAACAAATGCCCAGATGTGTTTTCATACATACCGGATTTATAAGGTTCGCCTAATAGGCCCGGCAAATTATCTATATCTGCTGAAGCGCCGTAGCCTTCCATGTTCCAACGGCATACAGTAAGCTTTGAAATGAATTTTGTGATCTCGTTTTCAAGATTGAAAATAATTCCGGAGAATAAAATTTGAGGCATTAATAGTATCGGCGCCAATGTCATTGCTCTGTCGGGATTTCCAAACATAGATGAAACAAATAATCCCATTGCAGCTGCAGAAAGAGTAGAAAGGAATGTTACTAAAATCATTTCCAACAAAGGAGGGAACATAATACTTACGTCCGGCAATCCTACCAAGCCCATATATACTAAACATATGAGCGTGCTTTGAACCATAGACATTACACCAAGTACTATGAGTTTAGAACCGATATAAGTCCACAGAGAGAGCCCTGATAAGTATTCTCTTCGTAATATATTTCGTTCTTTACAAATCTCTTGTATTGCGTTAAGCATACCCACCCAGAAACAACAGCAAGATAGTGCAAAATATATGCTTTGCGTGCTGTTGGCCTCAACATATAATTTGTCATTTGCTACAAGAGAAATCAAGGCTGAAAGGGCAGGGGCTTGAAATAGTAACAGCAATAACCGTTGCCTATCGTTGAATATTAGTTTGGCATATCTTGCAGAAAGCACACCAAGCTGCTTTATCTTTTTTTCGCCTGAACGCTTTACGGGCATTCCCGATCCACGTGGTTTGACAGCGGCCATTGCCATGCCTGCGTATTTTGCGCTCCATTTTGGCGCCTCATCAGTTATCATATTGTATATATCTACAATATCCTTAACACCGAAAAAGCGCAATGCGTCATCGTGTGAACCAAAGAAACATAGGTTTCCGCCTTTGCCCATAAAAACAATTTTATCACACATTCTAAGCTGTAATGTGCTGTGTGTTACAAGTATAACGGTTTTGCCCATATTAGTCATTGCTCTTAACGAGGACATAAGATTGCGTTCTGTGCCGGGGTCAAGACCAGAAGATGGCTCATCAAGAAACAGCAAGTTAGGGTCTGATAAAAGTTCTACTGCGATACTTGCTCTTTTCCTTTGGCCGCCACTGAACGCCTTAATCATACTATTCGTTTTTTCTTTCAGCTCCACCATTTCTATTGCACGGGCAATAGCCGCTTCTTTTTCGGCAATAGAAGTATCGGCAGGTAACCTTAATTTTGCTGTATACATTAACATATCATGTAATGTTAAGTTATCATAAACAATATCCTGTTGGGGAACGTAGCCAATCAATTTCTTGAGAAAGTCATAGTTGTTGTATAAATCGGTACCATTTATAAAAACTTTGCCGGCAGAAGGCTTTAGGTATCCCGATATGCAATTAAGAATTGTAGATTTACCTGCGCCTGAGCCGCCGATTATGGCCACTAATTCTCCGGGTTTGATGTTAAGCTTAACGTGATTACACGTGATAAAAGATTTAGAACCTTTTCCGCGCTTAACAACAATATCTTCCGCATCAACAGAAATACCTTGCTTGTAACAGCAGTAATAAATGGCAACGCTGGTAAATATAAGCTTTGAGTTTGTAATAACTATAACGTCTTTTTCGTGCAGCTTTGTTTTGCCGACAATGCGTTTACCGTTAACCAAAACGCCGTTAGTACTGCCGTTATCATAAATATAAAAACCCGATGGGTCGCGTATAATTCTTGCATGGATTTTAGATACGCTAATGTGAGGCAGTACGATTGTACAACGAGGATCTCTACCGATAGTTATATTACCAACTGACGTAGAAGCGGATAACCACTTATTATTTGAGTCGGCAGAAGAAACGATCATCAACA
>JAZUQW010000139.1:0-2238 GCA_045605905.1 Eubacteriales bacterium | reverse complement strand
AATACTGCCAACACAACCGAATCTTGCATTAGCCTTGATTTGGATAACCGCTTAAGCTCTGCTTTACAGTTTTCTCGCGTTAATATGTTTTTTGACTCTGTTTTCATTTTTCCACCGCCTTTTTTTGTCTTATTATATCATAAATATCTAATGATGCATCGCCTGCGGCGATATGATGTTTTTCGCTTCGCTCAAAATGATGTTGCTCCACTTCGTTCCGCAAGTGATGCGATGTTTGCCTAATGTGCCGCAAGGCACACATCATTCGCGAAGCGAGCATCATTAGGCGAAGCCGTCATCATTTGCCGAAGGCAAACATCATTCAAAAAACACACCTTTGTCTACCGACAAAGGTGCGTTTTTTGTTGGCGGAGAAGGAGGGATTTGAACCCTCGCGCCGCGTGAACGACCTACACCCTTAGCAGGGGCGCCTCTTCACCACTTGAGTACTTCTCCATGGTCAAGTTATAAACTTGATTATTCTTTTAAGCCGCCGCTCACGAAAAAGGGTGGCGGAGAGAGTGGGATTCGAACCCACGGCTCGCAAAACGAGTCACCGGTTTTCAAGACCGGCTCCTTAAACCGCTCGGACATCTCTCCGTGAACTGCAAGGATTATCATACCACAGCTTTTCACAATTGTCAAGATGTTTTTATTAAGTTTTAAGTTTTTATTACCATTATTTTTGCAAATATTGTTACATTTAGCCATTGACTTTTACTGTGCAAAGTGCTAAATTACACCTTGTGCCAATTGTTGGTTTTACACAAATTTTGAGGAGTTGATATATATGCAAACGCTGTTAAGCTTGTCGATTGCACTTTTTGCCGGCCTTATGCTTTCCCGCGTGGCAAAGCTTTTTAAGTTGCCTGCGGTTACCGCCTATCTTGTAGCGGGTATTCTTGTAGGCCCTTACCTTTTAGGCGCCTTTGATGTAGAAGGCTTGGGATTTGTGAGCATGGCTGACGTTAAGTCTTATTCTTTGCTCTGTGACGTTGCTTTGGGATTCATCGCCTTTTCCATAGGTAACGAATTTAGGCTTTCACAGCTTAAATCTACAGGCAAGCAGGCAACAGTCATAGGTATTGCCCAAGCGGTGTTTACCACTCTTTTGGTGGATGCTGTGCTTATTGGCGTGCATTTTGCCATGCCCGATAAGCTACCCCTTTCTGCCGCAATAGTTTTGGGGGCTATAGCTTCTGCAACAGCACCTGCAGCTACCCTTATGGTAGTTAGACAATACAAAGCAAAGGGTAAGCTTACAGATATACTTTTGCCTGTAGTTGCGTTGGATGACGCAGTAGGGCTTATGCTGTTTGCCATATCCTTCGGCATAGCAAAGGCATCTATCAGCGGCAAGGTAGATGTTACCTCTCTGTTGGTTGAACCCTTGCTTGAGGTTATTTTATCCTTGCTGCTGGGGCTTGTAATGGGTTGCTTCTTTACCTTTATTGAAAGGTTTTTCCATTCTCGCTCCAAGCGTTTGTCGGTATCAGTAACCTTTGTGTTGTTCACCGTAGGGCTTTCTATGATGAAGTTTGAGATTGGTGGCATACATATCGCATTCTCTTCACTTTTGGTTTGCATGATGCTGGGGACAATGTTTTGTAACCTGTGTGACTTTTCCGAGGAGCTTATGGACCGTGTTGAGCGTTGGACGGCACCCCTTTATGTTTTGTTTTTTGTGTTAAGTGGTGCAGAGTTAGAGCTTTCGGTATTTACCGACTTCGCTATAGTAGCCGTTGGCGCTATATTCATCATAAGCCGCTCTCTTGGTAAATACTTCGGCGCATATACCAGCGCAAAAGCTGTTAAGTGCGAAGAAAGCATCGTTAAAAATCTTGGCATAACCCTTTTGCCTCAAGCGGGTGTTGCCCTTGGTATGGCAATGAAAGCCAGTGCCTTAGGAACCGAGGGTGAGATAATAGCAAACATAACCCTGTTTGCGGTACTTATTTACGAGCTTGTGGGCCCCGCAATGACCAAAAGCGCTCTTATGCGCGCAGGCGATATCAAACCCGAAGGCAAGACCAGTGCAAGGAAACAGGACAGCCACCTTGTATAATACGAAAGCGCCCCGTCATGGGGCGCTCAGACCGCTGACAAAGGCACAGAACACGAAAATAGCAAAAATATTATTTCTATAAAGAGGAAAAATCGGGTGAATTTCCCGATTTTTCTGCTGTTTACCTTTATTTTCGTTCAAAACGAACCTCGGCTCACAGTACCAAGTACAGT
>JAZUQW010000138.1:0-1835 GCA_045605905.1 Eubacteriales bacterium | reverse complement strand
CTCTTACACATATTAATGTATCAGGGGATAATCTATACTACTGCGATGTGGACGGTATACTGTTTAACAAAGATAAAACAGAACTTCTCTGTTTCCCTGAAGGCAACACGGCAAGTAACTACACCATCGAAGACAGCGTTACTTCTATTGGAGAAGGTGCGTTCTACCGCTGCTCTTCCCTTACAAGCATCTCTATCCCGGACAGCGTTACTTCTATTGGAGAATGTGCGTTCTACAACTGCTCTTCCCTTACAAGCATCTCTATCCCAGACAGCGTTACTTCTATTGGAGACGGGGCGTGCGCTTCCTGCGACGCTCTTACACATATTAATGTATCAGGGGATAATCTATACTACTGCGATGTGGACGGTATACTGTTTAACAAAGATAAAACAGAACTTCTCTGTTTCCCTGCAGGCAACACGGCAAGTAACTACACCATCGAAGACAGCGTTACTTCTATTGGAGATTGGGCGTTCTACAGCTGCTCTTCCCTTACAAGCATCTCTATCCCGGACAGCGTTACTTCTATTGGAGATCGGGCGTTCTACAACTGCTCTTCCCTTACAAGCATCTCTATCCCAGACAGCGTTACTTCTATTGGAGACTATGCGTTCTACAACTGCTCTTCCCTTACAAGCATCACTATCGGAGGCAGCGTTACTTCTATTGGAGATCGGGCGTTCTACAACTGCTCTTCCCTTACAAGCATCACTATCCCAGACAGCGTTACTTCTATTGGAGACAGTGCGTTCTCCGTCTGCGATTCTCTTGAAACCGTATACTACAGCGGGACTAAAGAGCAATGGAACAAGATGAACATAGGCAACGTAAACAGCAACTTAACCGATGCAAATATTGTTTACAACTACCAAGGCTAAAAGCGAGGTGCTGTGAGCCGAAGCTTCGTTCAAAGCAAGAATCATTAAAATATTTTAAGGGAAGCCATTTTGGGGCTTCCCTTCTTTAGTTTGTTATTACAATTTAATTCTTGCGTTCTGCTGAAATTTTACCTTTCAGAAAAATTAGAAGTCTACCTCGAGGTCATAATAACAACACTTAAGCAGCTTTTCCATCTCTTCTACGGAAGGCTGACGGGGGTTGGAACCTGTGCAAGCGTCTGCAACGGCATTCTTTGCTATTTCGGGCAGGCGTGCAAGGAACACATCCTCGGGTACAAAGCCCTGCTCACAAGGATAGCTATCCGCCCCGTAGTTCTTGATACATTGAGGGATATTGAGTGCATCGTTCATGCCTCTTAAGAAGGCAATAAGCTTTGCAACCTTTTCGTCATCGTTGGCTCCACCAAGCCCCATATAGTCCGCAATAACACCATAGCGTTTCTTTGCAGTTTCATCTTTTGCGTTAAAGGCGATAACCTTGGGCAGATACATAGCGTTTGCCGCACCGTGGATGATGTGAGCGCCGAGGTCTTCAAAAACAGCGCCGGTCTTATGTGCCATAGAGTGAACTATGCCCAACAATGCGTTGGAGAAAGACATACCCGCAAGGCACTGCGCGTTATGCATAGACGCGCGCTTGGTCATATCGCCGTTATAGGAATCGATAAGGTCGGACTGAATCATCTTTATTGCAAAGATTGCAAGAGGATCGGTAAAGTCGCAATTAGCGGTGGAAACATATGCCTCGATAGCGTGGGTCATAGCGTCCATACCGGTGTGTGCAACAAGCTTTTTGGGCATGGTTTCAGCAAGGTCGGGGTCAACTATGGCGATATCGGGGGTGATTTCAAAATCTGCCAAGGGGTACTTAATGCCTTTTTCGTAATCAGTAATTACAGAGAAGGCGGTAACCTCGGTAGCGGTACCGGAGGT
>JAZUQW010000137.1:0-5589 GCA_045605905.1 Eubacteriales bacterium | reverse complement strand
GTACCGTTATTGCCATAGTTAACATACCCATTATGATTTTAGGCATATGGAAGTTTGGGTTTAAATTCTTCTTCAGTACTATTGCCGCCACCCTGCTTTCCTCTTGGTTTATCAACCTGTTGGCGGCGAACATCGCGCCGCCAACCCAAGACCCGTTGCTTTCCAGCATATTGGGCGGCGCCTGTATGTCATTGGGGATGGGTATTGTATTTAGGGCCGGTGCCACTACCGGTGGCAGTGACGTAATAGTGCGCGCCCTTCGCACCGCGTTTAAACACATAAAAACCGGGGAACTGTTTTGGATAATAGACGGCTCTATTATTCTTATTACGGTGGCGGTATTCAAAAATATTGATATATTACTGTATGCGGTCATTACCCTTACAGTGCAGACCTTTGTAATAGATTTTGTACTTTATGGCTCTGACAGCGCAACCATGGTTTATATAATGAGCGATAACGAAAAGGCAATAAGTGACCGTATTTTAAAGGAGCTTGAAGCAGGCGTAACAATTATGAAAGCCGAAGGCGCCTACACCGGGAAAAACAAAAATGTTCTTTTATGCGTGGTTAAAAAACAAGTTTTTCCTAAAATAAAAGACTTGGTTGCCGAAGAGGACCCCAAAGCCTTTATGATAGTTACAAAGGCAACGGAAATATTCGGTGAAGGATTTAAAGAGCACAACTCGGAAGAGATATAAAGAAATGCTGTGGTTTACCACAGCATTTCAAGTTGATGACAAACCTTGTCATCAACTTGGCAGACTGTTGAGAAAGAGTGCTCACACCACCCCATTGCTCACTTCGTTCGCAACGGGGACCCCGCGAGACGAACCGAGGCGAGAACTGTACTTGGTACTGTGAGCCGAGGTTCGTTTTGAACGAAAAAAATACGATAGATAACAGAAAAAATCGGGGAGTCCCCCGATTTTCTTCACTATAAGTGCTGATATTTTTACTTTTTTCGTGCTCTGTGCCTTTGTCAGCAGTCTGAAATGCTGTGGTTTACCACAGCATTTCTTTATATACTATTTCTTTTTTCCAAGCTTAAGCATAAACAATGTTAGCAATAGCAAATACACAACAATTATGGCCAATGTTAAAACCATATTGGTCAAAGCAAGGCTTACAAGCAATAATACGGGCGCTCCGAAAACTATACCGAAAGAACTGCCTAAAACCAAATTGCTAGCCGCAGGAGTCTTAAGCTCCGGGTCAATCTCACGCAGCAACAAAACGCCCGAGCTTATAGTTCCCGTAAGCATACCGTACATAGAAACAAAACCTTCGTAGGTGTATTCGGGATATAGCCTTTTGCACATATAAAACAAGTATACAAAAGTGACCACGCCACCCAAAATCGCCATAAGAGCGAAAGGTAAAATATAGTCTGAAAGGTTATTAAGATTGATACTTGCTATACCCGCAACAATCATAACGTCAAAAGCAAGTCCCGAAATGCGGCTTAACAAATAATTGTTTTGGTACTGATGGTTCATAAGCTTTTTGTTTGTAAGCCCCTTCATAAAGCCGCGGCAGAGAATTGCTATTACAGATCCGATAATGAAGTTAAAGCCCCACAGCAAGGATGAGACCGTAGCGGCAACACCGGCTGATATCATAGCAACAAACTCTGTCAAGCCCCATGTTACCACATAGGTAAGCAGATATACCATAACAACCAAGGCGAATTGTATACTTAAGCGATCAATGGATTGGGAGATAGGAATCTCGTTTTTATCTTGGAAGGTATCCACGGTAACAGAGCCGGAAACCTCTTCTTTATCGTACACTCGTTTTGCTTTGTTTTTTCTGTTTAAATAATTGAGATAAATAACGCCCACAACACAAGCACAGAGATAACCGACTGCCGCCAAGGACAAGCCGAAATTTCTGCCGTCTGCCATGCCGTTAAGCTCATAAGTAGTACCTACATTATTTGCTTGACCGGGGCCTTGTCCGTATGCCATAGGCAAAAGTATGCCGCTTGCCTTAAAGAAATCCGGCATTACGGTATATGCAAGGCCAAGGGAAACCGCAAGACCTACCAACGCCTGCACCAAATATGTACTAACGATAAGAGCACCGCTTTTACTGCCGATAATTGCGCTTTCGCCCTCTTCTTTAACAGGCACGCGTAATGACATTGCTATAAAACCCAAAGCGATGCAATGATATGTAAGCATTTCCAAAAACTCGGTATCTACAGACAAAACACCCGTAGAGCGAAGCATAAGTAATAAAAAACCTGCCAGAACAGCGGTTGGCATTAAACCCGAACGTACAAACTTTATCTTGCGACGCAAAGTGTTGGCAAAAAGAATGAAGATCGCAACAATACCTATTTGTATTACAGGATTCCATAATGCTTGGTTTTCTGCGGAAAAGTTCATTAGTTACCTCCGTTTTTTACACTCGTTAAAGTAAATCAAAAACTTATAAGCCGAGTAGGGTGATTCCACCAAAAGCTCATAATATACATCCCCATGGCAAAAAACAAGAGCGTTTTTACCGTGTATTGCCATATCTCCTACCTCTGCCATAGGCACTGTTATGCCACCACAACTGATTATTTCGGAGCTTAAGATAAGGCTGCCTTCGCCCAAAAGCCTTGCCGTCTTTTTATCTATTGTGTAAATGCTTGCTTTTGGGACTGAATATTCTTTCCCTGCGCTTACATCACGTGCCGTTTGCTCTGCTTGCTTATCTGCCAAGGCTTTTACAGAATATCCTGAAAGCCGCCCCGCCATATCGTATACAAAGGTCTTGCCGCAATCACTGCAAACAAGCGCATCTTTTCGAGTGGACAAACAATTCTGATTTCCGCAATCGGGGCAAATATACAAAAGCTTTTCCAAGCCTTCAGCAAGTGCTTTGCCCTTGTATAAAGAGCCTTGATCTCGCTGACGCTGCTCTGCATTTTCATAAAGGTCGCGTTTTATAACAGCGTTAACCTCTTCAATGCTCATTTCCGCCAACTCTTCTTTAGTGTATATCCGAACGATTTGACCGCTTATATCACCTTTACGGCAACCGCCTGTTGCCCATACGGGGCTTGTTAGGTAGCCACCAGAGATTCTATACGTAACAAGCCCACAGCCCGCACGTTTTACAAGTTGCCCTGTGGACGGCAAAATCAAAGCGGTTACGCCATCCCAACTACGCACGCCCTCGGCAAAAATACAAACGTTTGCTCCTCTTTTGGTTTTCCTTAATACTTGAATAACCGTAGAACCGGCAACCGTAGCCTTATGCCTTATAATAGGGTCAAAACCAAATTTTAAAAAGGCGTACAGTTTTTTCCACCGGGTTATATGCTCGCTTGCTACAAAATACATTTGATTTTTAAAGCTTGCTGCCACAAACAAGGGATCAAAATCAGTTGTATGGTTGGAAAGTACTATATAGTTATCCGGTAAAGACTTTGCCTTTTTATACTTGTATCCGAATTTAAGTTTTAGATACCAAATTACAGGAAAACGCAAGGTTTTATAAAACAGTTTATGTTTTATGCTCATATACTTATCCCCTATTCTTCCTCGGAAAGTTCTTCCTCCGCAGCTATTACCTTAAAGGTAACAGAAACGGGCTTAAGACCGTTGGAATAGGATAAGGTTACGGTAGAGAATCCCTCCGCCAAAGCAGTAACTTGCTTGTTGGAGAAAGAAATGACCTTCGGGTCGCTGACCTTCCAAACAAGCATAGCATCCTCCAGCTCTGACCCTTCTATTTGCGAATACAACTGCATAGTTTCGCCGATTTTAAGGGTGTGATATTCCCCTTCGGGCTGGGGCCACAGTAAAATGTTGGGAATAGTCTCAACCTTCGGCTCGCTTACATCGGAAACGTCAGGCTCTTCTTCCGTAGCAGACTCGTTTCCTGACTCTATCTCAACGCTTTCTTCGGCACTTTCGGCTACGTCAAAGCTCTCGCTCTCTTCCGTGGATTCGCCAATTTCCTCAAAGCTGCTCTCTTCCGCATTTTCGCTTGTTTCAAAGCCTTCGCTTTCTTCAATCGTGCTGCTCGTTTCAATTTTTATGCTTTCTTCAGAAACTTCCCTTTCCTCTGTTATTATGCTTATCTCGGTACTTTCTATTATATAAGAACTATCGCTTGCTTCGGGGACCTTATGGGTTTCATTTTTTTTGCAAGAACAAAACATAACCATAAGCATACACAAAGCTAACATTGCAGACAGCTTTTTCATAATTAGTCCTCCACAATATACTCTGCCAGTCTGCCGATTTCCTTTTCCTCACAAAAGGCTTTAACGCTTATACTGCCGTCATCGTTATACTCGGTCTCTAAAACTTCACCAAAGGAATACAGCGCAGACATCTTTCCCGCCGCATTACGTGGAAACTTGAATGATACCGACTTTCTGCCACCCCTTACTATTTCCTCCAAGCGTGACACAAGTTTATCCACGCCCAAGCCCGTAAGAGCTGATATCTCTATAGCATCGGCAGGAATATAATCACGGTCAACGACCTTATCTATTTTATTGAGCACCTGTACTATTGGCTTATGCTCACCACACAGTTCGTCGATAAGCTTGCTTGTAACCTCGCTTTTACGACGGCGGCGGCTATCTTCCTCGGAAGAATCGGTAACGCTTATAATGATATCGGCATATTTAAGCTCATCAAGAGTAGATTTAAAAGCTTTAATAAGATGGTGAGGCAAGCCGTCAATAAAGCCTACTGTATCTGTCAGTAATATCTCTTCTCCGCCCTCGGTGGTAAGCAAACGAGTTGTGGGGTCAAGAGTTGCAAAAAGCTTGTTTTCGGCCAATATGCCAGCATCGGTCAAGTAGTTTAAAAGTGTAGACTTGCCGCTGTTCGTATAACCCACTATTACAGCGCTTTTTATAGGTTTTTTATCACGCGCCGCACGCTTGGTAAGACGTGTGCGTTCCATTTCCTTAAGCTCTTCTTCCAACGCGGCAATACGACGTTTTATATGCCTTCGGTCACTTTCAAGCTTACTTTCACCCGGACCGCGGGTGCCTATACCGCCACCAAGACGGGAAAGCTCTTTACCTTTACCGGTTAAGCGAGGCGCCGTATAGCGAAGACAGGCTATCTCGACCTGCATCTTACCCTCGCCCGTTACGGCGTGTAACGCAAAAATATCCAGTATAAGCATTGTTCTGTCTATTACCCTTACACCGATAAGCTCTTCCAAATTGTTAAGTTGAGAGGGCGAAAGCTCGTTGTCAAAGACCACCAAATCAATATCCCCGTCGGCGGCGATAAAATCGGCTATTTCTTTAGCTTTACCCGTACCGATATAAGTTTTTGCATTGGGCGAATCTAAATTTTGAACCACTCTTGCAACGGTAACACCACCTGCTGTATCAAGCAGGTTTTCCAATTCATCCAGCGAAAGCTCGGACGCGAAAGAGTCACCAACGCAAACAGAAACTAACACGCCGCGCACTTTCTTTTCGGACAATGCTTTACTTTCATCTGTTAGCAGCATATACCTTCTCCTGTCTCATTGAAAAAAAGGCAACGCAAAGCGTCGCCTTTTTATACTATGCCAATTAGTCCAAATTGTACTTCTTCTTAAACTTGTCAACGCGTC
>JAZUQW010000136.1:0-1802 GCA_045605905.1 Eubacteriales bacterium | reverse complement strand
CTTGTTCCATTGCTCTTTAGTCCCGCTGTAGTATACGGTTTCAAGAGAATCGCAGACGGAGAACGCACTGTCTCCAATAGAAGTAACGCTGTCTGGGATAGTGATGCTTGTAAGGGAAGGGCAGTTGTAGAACGCATAGTTTCCAATAGAAGTAACGCTGTCCGGGATAGAGATGCTTGTAAGGGAATAGCAGATGAAGAACGCCTGATCTCCAATAGAAGCAACGCTGTCCGGGATAGAGATGCTTGTAAGGGAAGAGCATTCGGAGAACGCAAAGTCTCCAATAGAAGTAACGCCGTCTTCTATTATAACGGAGGTTATCTCTGCTTTTCTACTACGCCAATCGTTGTTAGAGACGTAGTTATAGTTATCCATAGCTCCGTTGCCGGATATGGTTAGAGTGCCGTTTTTCAGTTGCCAAGATATACTGTTGTCGATTACCGTTTGCGGGGTGCTGCTGCTTTGCGAATCGTCAGGGCTGTCGTTAAGCATAAGGGCAACTGCTGTTATACCTGCCGCAACAAGCAACACCAGCCCAAGGATAACAAACAGCAAGCCCTTTTTGCTCTTTTTTTGCGTTTTTTCACGAGCTTGTTGCGTTTCAGCTTTATTGACGATAACGGTGTCCTCTTTATCCCCAACAGGGGGCACGATGACAGCCTCTTTTTTTGCAAGTGCCGCTTTAAACTCTGCCGCTGTGGCAAATCTTTCCGCAGGGTTAAAGGCAAGCGCCTTCATCACAGCCTTTTTAAGGGCGGGGGTGCCGTTTTTGGGCTCGGGGAGTGGTTCGCCGCTAAGACGGCGCATATTTGCCGATTCTATCTCTGTAGAAGTAGGTGCGGCAGGCGGTAAGGGAAGGAAGGGCAAGCGCCTTTCGTTAAGCAGCCAATACAGCACCATGCCAAGACAGTAGATATCCGCCCTGTTGTCGCACTTGTTACCGTTATACACCTCGGGGGCGATATATGTAGGCGTGCCCACACGGGTGGCGTGGGTGGCGTGGTCCATTACACGGGCTATGCCAAAGTCACCCAGCTTAAAGTCGCCGAAATCGTTTGCAAAAATATTTTGGGGCTTTATGTCACGGTGAACAATGTTTTCTTTCTCGCAAAGCATAAGTGCGTTGCATATATCAATGCCCAGCTTTACAACTTCGCTTTCGTTCAGCGGATGAACGTTGTAATACTCCGTAAGCGGCGAAAGCAGCTCCATACGGATAAGGATATCCCAGCCGTGGGTATCGGGTCTTTCGATGATATGGTGGTCCTCGTAATTAACAATATTAGCCGTGCCGCGGAATTTGCGCATAAGCTTATACTCCGAAATAATTCGGTCCGCCTGACTTTTAAATATAGAGGTAACGCTTTCGTGGTCATAGCCGTCGGAAATATATCTGTTGTATTCTCCGCTGTCCTGCGGTATGGAAACAATCTTCAGGGCAGAGTAATAGTCTTCGTCGTCATCCAGCTTGCGCATCTTATACACTTTGCTAAAGCCGCCTGCGCCTATTTGCTCTACTATTTCCCAACCTTTCCATATATTCTTGTCAATCATTTATCTCTCCCCAATATGCAACAGTTTTAAACATTATACCACATAACTTTATAAAAAGGAATAGCAAAAGCAAAAAAAGCTGACGATAGAACAGATAACGACATAAAATTCAGGGAGAAATCTCTGAATTTTTCGACTTTACAATATTCTTTGGCATTCTGTGCCTTTGTCAGCGGTTTTAAGGAATCCGTTTTCGGCTTCCTTGTTCTTATTTATACCATTCTCGGTGGTTTTTTGGCAGAGAGCGC
>JAZUQW010000135.1:0-30576 GCA_045605905.1 Eubacteriales bacterium | reverse complement strand
GCAAACCTGCTTAACCGTATCGTTATAAGCTCCTCCGGGGGGACGCATCAAGCGCACGTTATAATCGGCGGGAAGCTGGCTGTACATATCTGCCAATTCCTTGTAAATACCGTTATAGTCCAATCTTGTGAGGGTTGCGTGGTTATCGGTGTGCAAACCGATTTCGTGGCCGTAATCCATGATCAATTGAGGATAAGAAGGGAAAGTATCAATACGGTAGCCGCAGATGAAGAAGGTCGCCCGCGCACCGCGAGCATCCAAGCCTTCCAGCAATCTCTTGGTGATATCGCCGGAGGGGCCGTCATCAATAGTAAGGGCTACGCACTTGTTTTTCATCGTTTCGTTGCAGATGCTGCAGGTTTTTTCGGAGCCATCAGCGGAGGTTGTAAAATTATGCCCCAACGCCACACCCGAAACCTTGCCGCAAATTGAGCAAGTTTTGGGAGTAACACAGGTGGCTTCCACCCATTCGTGACCGGTAGCACTACCGGAAGTCTCGCCACATACTATGCAAGTTTTGGGCACTTCGCAATCGTTCTTTTGCCATTGATGGCCCACCACGTCGCCTTCTGTCAACCCGCAGTTATTACAGGTGCGGGGAGCTTGGCAGGTGGCGCTCTTCCAATCGTGGGGCAACGCTTCGCCTTCGGTTTGCTGACAGGTAAGGCAGGTTTTGGGGGCAGTACAAGTAGCCTCTGCCCAATTATGTTCGGTGGGTTCACCTTGAGTAGTACCGCAATTTTTGCAGGTTTCCGGTGCCTGACAGTTGGCGGGCGTAAAACTATGCTCTGCAGTCTGACCTTCCGTTACACCGCACAAACGACAGGTCTTGGGCGCAACGCAAGTAGCCTCTGCCCAATCGTGACCGAGGGCGCTGCCGTAGGACTCACCGCAAACAGCACAAACAGGACTTTCAGTGCAAGAGCCACCCTGCCAATCGTGACCGGGGGCACTGTCGGAAGACGCACCGCAAAGGGCGCAAACCTTACCTTGGGTACAGGAGCCGCCTTGCCAATCGTGACCGAGGGCATTACCCTCCGTAATATTACATACCGTGCAAGTTTTGGGGGCGGTACAAGTAGCATCGCTCCATTTATGGCCAAGCGCACCTGCCTTTGTTTCACCGCATACAGTGCAGGTTTCCGCCTTGGTACAGGTTGCCGGCTTCCAATCATGGTCGCAACCTAACGAGAACAAAACAATCCCTGCCACAGCAGTAACCGCAAAAGCAACCAATAATGCGATCAATATCTTTTTATTCACAGTTACACCCCTTCTCTCTTTAGTGTACACATTATACAAAATTTGTCGACAAAAAGCAATCCCCAAAGGCAAAAATATTTTCCCATACCGAATTTTGTTTTTGTTATTGACTTTAGCATTTTTAAGTGCTATATTAAATGCGTTTTTGACTATTATTTTTAAAGAAGGAACAGTTAATGAAACACAAAAACATATTTGCGTATTTAAAAATAGTGCTGTGTGCCCTATTGTTAGCATTTAACTATCAACTGTTTATTGTTGAAAACGGATTTGCCCCCGCCGGACTTAACGGCATTGCCACAATGGTACAGTATAAAACCGGCTTTAGCATAGGCTATATGTCGTTGCTTATAAATGTACCCCTTTGCGTGCTGGCGTTTTTCTTTGTACGGCGAAAATTTGCGGTGCGCTCTTTGTGCTTTTGTCTTACCTATTCGTTCAGCTTTTTGCTTTTGCAAAATTTGGGGCTTGATTCTTTTCAGTATGTTACCGAAGGGCACGACACTATTTATCCCGTAATTTTAAGCGGCGTAATATCCGGCTTTGTTTACGGAATATGCTTTAAAAACAGGGCTTCTACAGGCGGTACGGATATTATTGCCAAATACATCAATTTGCAAAAGCCGCGCCTTAATTTCTTTTGGGTCACATTTATTTTAAATGCGATCGTAGCGGGCGCGTCCTTCTTTGTATACGCAAATCCCGATAAAAACGGTGCTTTAAGCTTTGATTACAAGCCTGTGTGTCTTTGCGTGTTTTATTGTTTTATATCAAGCTTTATCGGTGACTATATTATAAAAGGCACAAAGTCTGCTTGCGAGTTCACCATTATAACCTCCCACGGGGATGAGCTTGCCGCCGAAATATTAAACACCTTAAAGCACAGCTGTACCAAAATCGAAGGGGTGGGCAGCTTTACCAACGATAACAAAACGGTTTTGCTGTGCGTGGTAAACAACCATCAGATTTTGGATTTTCACAACATTCTTGACAAATACGATAACACCTTTGCCTTCTCTAAAACCATAAACGAAACCTACGGCAACTTTGTTAAAGTAAAAAGCTGAATATTACAAAAAGCTCTTTCCCTAATCTGAAGGAAAGAGCTTTTGTTTTTTATTTGTCGTACTTCTATACCACCAAGCAGCTATGCTTCTTATTATTAACAGCACCGATATGAATTGAGAGGTAGAGAGTTTAAAAATAAAGCCTCTGTAGTCGTCACCGCGAAAATATTCCAATATAAAGCGACACACGGGGTATAGAAAAAGATATACATTTAACAGAAGACCTTTTGCCTTTTTCTTTTTTAAAAGCCAAATTAACAAAACAAACAACAACAAATTAATTGCCGCCTCTGTCAACTGCACAGGGAAGCGGCGTACTCCGTTTGCTTCTTCTACGGGGGAATAATGATACACGAAGCCCATAGAGCTTTCAACGCCATAGCAACAACCGCCTAAAAAGCACCCAATTCTGCCAAAGAAATGAAATATCGGTATACCCACCGTGGCAATATCTGTATAATCAGCTACAGCCACATTTTTTCTTTTAAGATACAAAAAGCCCATAAATATAGCGCCAATGAGTCCGCCGTAAAAGACAGCACCGCCAAAAACAAAAGCAAGTCCGTCTACAACAGTCGAAAAATCCTCTTTCCCTACATCGGAAATCACTCTACACAAAAGCTTAAAATTAGTAATTCCGTATAAAAGATGACTTCCGACCAAAATACCAATACCGCCAAACAACACGGTGTTAAGCATTACAATTTCATCAAGACCTTGTTTTTTTGCCAACTTGTATACTGTTAAAACCAAAGCAAAAAAGCCAATCAGTGCAGCAAGTGCATAAACGGGAAATTCTTTATCCATAATCACAATATTGGGTAACAAAACATCGCCTCCAAGACTGTATGTGAATTACAAGAATGCCGTCGAAAGGCATTTGTCTTTCGACGGCATTTTGTGTCTTAAAACCCTGATTAAAAAGAAGAATAATAAACATTTCTGGCAGCGTTTTCAGCAGTACATACGCAAATAGTACAAGTAAACAAGCCTATAGCGCTGAAAACAAGTGCTATGATACTAATAACGAGACCTGCAACCGCCATGCCGTTACCGGTACCGGAAAGTCTTGCCTTTTTCATACCTGTTGCGCCACACACAATGCCGATAATAGAAAGCACCAAAGATGCTATGTTTACATACGGAATCCAAAACAGTATTATAGCAATGATGCCACACACAAGCGAAGCAATTGCCATACTGTTAATTGGAGCACGAGGGGGCACGGGCTGATAGCCCTGATTTGACATACCGGAATAGTTGGGGTTGTTCATAACAAATCCTCCTAAAATTTAGTTTATATCGACATTATACTCAATTTATTGAGTATTGTCAAGAGGTTGAGTATGATAAAATCTTCTCAACGATAAATTTTTGGTGATAAAATGATAAGCTATAAACCTTTTTACAATACTCTTTTTAAAAAAGGCATAACCGAATACAATCTCATATTTAAACAAGGCTTTTCTGCTCATACCATACATCGCATAAAAAAAGGAGAGGCAATCAGCACAAAAACCTTGGATGCTCTTTGTTATTCACTGGACTGTAAAGTAGAAGATATCATTGAATTTGTAAAAGAATAACACCCGATGACTTTAAGACATCGGGTGTTATTCTTTTAAATTGTATTATTTGAAAAACTCATATATTTCGCCCTTGGGAACGCCACGGTCCTTGGCTGTTTTCTTAATAGCATCCATTTTCGAAAAGCCCAGAGATATATAATGTTCAACGTGGGTTTCCACATCCATATCCGCCCAAAACGCATCCACATAAAGCGCATCCTTATCCGCGCCCTCTATAACAAGCGCAAATTCACCCTTGGCGGGGATTATGCCATCTGCCAACTGTTGGGACAAATTCTTAAGCTTGGTTGTACATATCTGCTCGTTAAGCTTTGTCAGCTCCCTACATACCGTTACCCTTCTGTTGCCCAAGGCTTCAAAAAGTGCAACGGCGTCCTTGGCTATATCGTGGGGAGTGCTGTATACAATAGCTGTTCTCTGCTCCTTTGCCAAGGCAGACAGCCGCTCTGCCCTCTCCTTACCTTTATCCGGCAAAAAGCCTTCAAAAACAAACCTGCGGGAAGGAAGCCCCGAAGCAGACAATGCACACACCGCCGCACAAGGGCCGGGCAACGGTACTACGGTCACGCCCGCATCCAAACAACAGCGAACAGCTTCCTCACCGGGGTCGGATACGGCAGGAGTGCCAGCATCGCTTATAAGCGCACAGCTTTCCCCCATCAAAAGGCGGTTTGCAATATACTTTGCGCTTTGCTTTTTGTTATGCTCGTGATGGCTGACAAGTTCTTTTTTTATATCCAGCAAAAACAAAAACTTGCCGCCTATACGTGTATCCTCGCACACAACAAAGTCAACGGAGCGCAAAACCTCTTCTACCCGCTTGCTGACATCACCCATATTTCCTATAGGAGTGGGAACAATATAAAGAGTACCTGCCATAATTAAGCCTGCGCCTTCTTCTTATGCTTTTGACGGCGTAAGAAAAGGTAAAACTTGGGCATGCAGTTTACAAGGAAATTTTTAAGCCCGTTACGAACAGAGGTATATCTGTCATGAATCCATACCCTGCGCTTGTAGCTGCCCACACTGCGTTGAGTAATAGCCTTGTCAAGTCGTTTTTCCATACGCTCGCCCCGCTTGCCGCCCTTGGCAAACGCCTTTTTATAGCGTTTTACATAGTGCATAAAATACGCCTCTATAAACAACACCTCATGCTCCGGAAAGTCGGGTTGAACCAAGGGAACGCGAGTATCGGGGGAGATAACCTCCGGCAAGAAGCCCGCCTCTTTAGATATGTCGTGAAGCTTTGTGCCGGGATAGGGATAGAAAATATTGGGTATTACCCTATCACTCTTCATACGGGCGTTAAGCTTTATGGTCTTAAGGGCGCGTTCTATGGTTTCAAAAGGCAAACCGATTATGTTATAAGTAAGCTGGGCGATGCCGTACTTATGGAACCACTGACTGCAGTTTATCATCATTTCATCGGTTTGGAAACGCTTAAGATACTTAAAGCGCATTTCTTGGTCGCCGCTTTCAAGACCCATATCTATGGTGTAGAAGCCTGCCTCCTTCATCTTGCGAACGGTATCCTCGGTAAGAATATCAAAACGTATATTACCTGTACAGGGCAGATGTATTTCCTGCTTATACAGCTCGATAAACTTATCGAACCAATCGGGGAACATATTAAATATAGCGTCACGGAAATTAATGTATTTTATATTTGGATATTTGGAAAGCAAAGTCTTTAAATAAAGGATAGCGTTTTCGGGGCTGCGAAAACGAGCATATATCTTTTTGTTGGGATACACCTTGCGGAAATTGCCGTTGCCGCAATAGGTACAGTTATAAAAGCAACCGCGGCTTACCACCACTATTGCCGTATCTACCTTTACGCTTTCAAGGTTTGCATAGTCAAAAAGGTCGAAATCGGGGATGGGCAGACGATCCAAATCCGCAAACAGAGGGCGTACGGGGTTTTTCTTTATACTGCCGTCGGGAAGCTTAAACCACATACTTTCCACGTTTGTATAGTCTTCGCCCGCGGTCATTTTATCGCAAAGCTCAAGGTCGGCATACTCGCCGTCGCCAATACACACGCAATCCACCCCGTCAACCGCCATAACCTCATCGGGTACCAAGGTACAGTGATAGCTTCCGCAGGTTATAAATACATCGGGGTAAACCTCTTTTGTCCACTTTATATACTGCTTGCAATCGGGAAAAGCGGTTGTGCGTATAGAAAAGCCTATAATATCAAACTCGCCCTTTGCGCGCAGTTTGTTTTTATAATCCTCTTCCTCGTGCAAATACAATAGATGCAACAGCTCTACGCTGTGTCCGCCCTGCTTAAGCACTGCGGAAATAGAAGCCAAACCTTCGCTGTAATTGCCGCCGCTTTGTTTTGTTTTTAAATCTCTATCCGTATAATCCGGGTACACAAGCAACATCCTTGCTTTTCTGCCCTTTAAATCAATCATATTGTGTCCCTACCTTTCTATTTTGCATCAAACCAGCTTTTGCCTATATGGGCATCGGCTACTAACGGCACAATGCCAAGCTTTACTCTGTTTTCCATCTTATCCTTAAGAATGGCCGCCGCGGCTTCTGCCTCTTCCACGGGTGCTTCCACTATCAGCTCGTCGTGTATCTGTAATATAAGCCTTGCCTTAAGCCCTGCTTCTTTAAGAGCGGCATCGGTTTCTACCATAGCCTTTTTTATTATATCTGCGGCGGTGCCCTGTATGGGAGTGTTCATCGCCACACGCTCACCAAAAGCTTGCAGGTTTCTGTTTTTCGCCTTAAGCTCCGGTATGTTTCTGCGGCGCATAAAGGCGGTACTTACGTACCCGTCCTCCTTCGCCTTTTTAACGGTGTTATCAAGATATTCCTTTATAGCCGGATGGCTTTTAAAATAATTGTCAATATAGGTCTGCGCTTCCTTGCGGCTTACGCCTATATCCTCTGCCAAGGAAAATGCGCTTATACCGTAAATAACGCCAAAGTTTACCGCCTTTGCCCTTTTTCTTTGCTCCTCTGTAACGCTGTCAAGGGGTACACCAAACACCTTGGATGCGGTGGCGGCGTGTACATCCTCCCCATTACGGAATGCCTCTATCAAATTTTCGTCACCCGAAAGATGGGCAAGTACACGCAGTTCTATTTGAGAATAGTCTGCATCTATAAGCACCATACCCTCCTCTGCCACAAAAAACTTGCGGAACACCTTACCAAGCTCTGTACGCACGGGGATGTTTTGCAAATTGGGGTCCACAGAAGAAAGCCTGCCCGTCATAGTCAAGGTCTGCTTAAAGGTGCTGTGTATTCTGCCGTCCCTTTGGTCTATCGCCTTAACCAAACCGTCCGCATAAGTGCTTTTAAGCTTGGCAAACTGACGGTAGCTTAATATCAAATCTATTATGGGGTGATGGCGGCGCAGTTTTTCCATAACATCCACATCGGTGGAATAGCCGCTTTTGGTCTTTTTAAAATGAGGCAAACCCAGCTTTTCAAAGAGTATTACCGAAAGCTGCTTGGGAGAGTTTATATTAAACTCCTCCCCCGCCAGCATATAAACGGCTTGTTCCGCCTCTTCCATACGCTGTGCCAAAAAGCGAGAATACTCTTCAAGCCCACCGCGGTCTACCTTAACGCCTACACGCTCCATCTCCAAAAGCACTGCGGAAAGCTTAAGCTCGATATGATACCAATGCATAAGCCCCGCCATTGCCGCTTGCTCTAAAAGTGTTTCCTCAAGAACAGGCAACATAAGCGTTTCTCTCTTGGGGTCTTTCTCCCCGTCAAATAAACCAAGGGCTTTAGCCGCCCTTAAGGGGGTACTTTGTCCGCCCTCCAAGGGGTTTAGCAAATAAACAAGCAAAGAAACATCACCAAGCGGGCGCTTTATTTCAAAGCCCGCTGTATGCGCCGCGTTTGCCGCTTCTTTGTACATCCAAAAAACTGCATTTGAGGCAACAGCCTCAAAAAAAGCCTCTGATTCTTCAAAGGGGGTACATATATTTACGCCCCTTCCGTCTGTGGCATACACCTGCCCGTCACACACGTATATATAAACCTTTTGGGCAGTTTTATATTCCAACGCCGCTTCCTTGGAGCTTAATAACTTAAATTCTTCTTCCTTGATCTGTGTGGCTGTGTCCTCTGCCTTAAGCCCCAAGCGCTCTGCTATGCCGTTAAGCTCTAACTGCATACAAAGCTCATAAAGCTCCTTATCTCGGCGCTGTATAATACAATCGGAAAGCTGTAGCTCTAAGGGAACATCCTTGCAAATAGCCGCAAGCTTTTGACTTAAATACGCGTTTTCTTTATCCGCACGCAGTTTTTCACCAACGCTGCCCTTTATTTCGTCTGCGGCGGCATAAACACCGTCAAGACTTCCGTACTGCGAAATAAGCTTAAGGGCACCCTTTTCTCCTATGCCCTTTACGCCGGGGATATTATCACTGCTGTCACCCATAAGTGCCTTAACATCCACAAACACTTCGGGTTGGACGCCGTATTTTTCGTTAAAGGCGACACGGTCGAATATCTTTGTCTCGTTGGTAGCTGCGAGATATACTGTAGTGCAATCGTTTATAAGCTGAAGGCTGTCCTTATCACCCGTAACTATAACACATTCCATCCCCTCTGCACAGGCCTTTGCCGCAAGGGTACCGAGAATATCGTCCGCCTCATAGCCCTCTTTTTCCAAAACCTTAAGCCCCAAAAGCTCTGCCGCCTGCTTGGCGTAGGGCAACTGTGCCGCAAGATCGTCGGGCATACCGTGACGGTTGGCTTTATAACCGTCAAACATCTTGTGCCTAAAGGTGGGTGCACGCAAATCAAAGGCTACTGCTCCATAGTCGACCTCACCGCACATTTTTAAGTTTTTAAGGATGATACCCATAAACCCGTATACGCCGTTGGTGGGTATACCCGTAGCGGTGCTTAAAGGACGAATGCCGTAATACGCCCTGTTAAGTATGCTGTTACCATCAAAAATTACTATTTTTGCCACAGCTTGACCTACCTTTCCAAAATGACACAATAAACTTATTATATATTAACACTCTTTTCGATTTTTGTCAACAAAAAGGGCTTGCAATGGCAATAATTATTTGCTATAATTCACGTATGAATAAAGAACTTTTTATGGAGGCTATTATGGAACTTAAGGGTACAAAAACCGAAAAGAATTTGTGGGAAGCTTTTGCGGGCGAAAGCCAGGCAAGAAACAAGTATACCTATTTTGCATCCGTTGCAAAAAAGGAAGGTTATGAACAGATAGCAGAGATTTTCCAAAAGACTGCCGATAACGAAAAAGAACACGCAAAACTTTGGTTCAAAGCACTTGGCGAGCTTGGCAACACCTCTGAAAACCTGCTTCACGCTGCAGAGGGTGAAAACTATGAGTGGACGGATATGTACGACCGTTTTGCAAAGGAGGCGGAAGAAGAAGGCTTTAAGGCACTTGCCGCTCAATTCCGCATGGTTGCCGCTATAGAAAAATCCCACGAGGGACGCTATCGCAAGCTTCTTAACAATGTTGATATGCAAGCAGTATTTGAAAAAAGCGAAGAAATTATGTGGGAATGCCGCAATTGCGGTCATTTGGTAATCGGCAAAAAGGCACCCGGTATGTGTCCTGTTTGCGCACATCCTCAAAGCTTTTTCGAAGTAAGAAAAGAAAACTATTAATAAGGACAATACCAAAGGGCTTTTCGGCAACGCATCCGAAAAGCCCTTTTATTTTCGAGTTTGCCAAAAGACACCGCAAAAAAGAAATAACCCTTGACTGCTTCTTTACGCAATCAAGGGTTATTTCAGTTCAATCTTGGTATCTAACATCATTGGCTACCTCTCTTTCTGTCGTTTGCACCGTCTTTGTTTTTGCGCTGTTTACTTTTATTGCCGCTTATCTATTTTAACCTTGGTTAATTTCTTTTAAGTAAGAAAAACTGCCGGCAATCGAAAAACGTGCTAAAAACTTATACGGTGTTGTAACATCTTCCCACCCCTTATATGTCGTAACAAGCGCACCGCCTATAACAACGTTATTTGGCTGTTAGCCATGGGTGGCGGCAACTACCTGCCTGTTACTTTGGGGTCCTGTCTTTTTGTGTTCATTGGACTCACCCTTCCTGTGGCTTTATAATAACACAGTTTTACCCCAAATACAATACACATTTTATACAAAATTAATAAAATATTTTTGTGCAAAGCGGAGATTGTTGGTAATTTTGCCCTAAAATTTCACAAACGCCATTGACATTTAGCTTCTGCATTTGCTATTATAGAGGTGTTGGGGCAATCGTATCCCCGAATCCATTAACAATCACCCCAAGAAGTCTGACGACTTCTCGGGGACCCAGACAATCACCCCAAGAAATCTGACGATTTCTTGGGGACCCAGACAAAAAACGCGTGTCGGCTGAACTTTGCCGACACGCTTCTGTATTTTATATACAATTACAACGCGGCATTTTCCCCCGCCAAAGCACCTGTGGAAAAAGCAATCTGAAGATTGTATCCGCCTGTATAGGCATCCACATCTATAACCTCGCCTGCAAAAAACAATCCGCTTATAAGCTTTGACTCCATAGTAGATGGGTTTATTTCTTTTACAGATACACCGCCGGCGGTTACTATAGCCTCGTCTATGGGGCGCTTACCTGTTACCGTAAGTTTTAACCCCTTTATAAGCTCCGCTAAAGCGCGACGTTCTTCCTTGGTAACAGAATTCACTTTTTTGTGGGGCGGTATACCGCTTTGCTGTACCACTATTGGTATAAGCTTTTGGGGCAGTAAATCCGACAGACTGTTGGCAAAATCTTTGTTTTTGGTTTCGGCAAAATCCCGCAGTATTCGCTTATCAAGCATTTCAAAATCCAAAGCAGGCTTAAGGTCTATTATACCTTTTACCCCCACACAGTCGCCCAAATGGGCAGAAGCCGAAAGCACCAAGGGACCACTAATGCCAAAATGAGTAAACAGCATCTCCCCTTGCTCGTTAAACAGCTCTTTTCCGTCACGGTAAAAGCTTAAATTAACGTTTTTCAGTGACAACCCCATACATTGGGCACACCAAGGCTCTTCCGTAACCAAGGGCACCAAGGAAGGACTTAATGGTATAACGGTATGCCCAAGGGATTTTGCAAAACGGTATCCGTCACCGTCACTGCCTGTGCGGGGATAAGATGCGCCGCCGGTTGCCACAATACAGCCATCGCAGGCAAGCACTTTGCCACCGCTGAAGCTTACGGAAGCAACGGCATTATCTTTTACGTTGATACCGCTAACCTTACCGTGTATTATCTTAACGCCTGCATCGGCACAGGCGTTTTTCAATGCCGTCGATACATCCGCAGCCTTATCGCTGACCGGGAAAACACGTCTGCCGCGCTCTACCTTAAGAGGAACACCAAAGCCTTCAAAAAGCGTCATTGTATCCTCGGGTGACAAATTATTAAGAGCTTTATATAAGAACCGAGGATTGGTGGGCACGTTTTTTATAAACTCCGAAACGTCACACAAATTGGTGAGATTACAACGTCCCTTGCCTGTAATATTTATTTTTTTGCCGCAGAAATCATTTTTTTCCGCAAGATACACTTCCGCACCGCCGCAGGCGGCAAAATATGCGGCCATCATACCTGCCGCCCCGCCGCCGATAACGCAAACTTTTTTCATAAAAGCACCGCCTTTTGCACCATTATACAGCCAAAGCCGAAATTTTGCAACTACCTTATTGTATTTGTGGAGGTTTTGCTGTATAATTTGAGAAGTTGGGAGGGATGATTTTATGAAAAACAAAAAATATTTACTTTTTGACCTTGACGGCACCGTTACCGATTCCGCACCCGGAGTTATAGCCTCCGCTACCTATGCAATGGAAAAGCAAGGCGTGCCCGTGCCCGACATCAGAACCATGGCAAAATTTTTGGGTCCGCCCCTTAAGTATTCCTTTATGACCTACGCAGGCATAGCAGAGGAGCAAGTAGAGGAAACCATAAAGCTATACCGTGAGCATTACAAAGCAAAAGGCATATACCAAAATAGTCTATACCCCGGCGCCGCAGAGTTCTTTGCAAAAGCGAAGGCACAAGGCAAGGTGCTTCTTATAGCGTCATCTAAACCACTGCCCTTTGTTAAAACGGTTTTGGAATATTTAAAAGTTGACAGTTACTTTGACTATGTTTCCGCCGCGGATTTCAGCTCTGCCCACTTAAGCAAGGCGACAATAGTTGCCGCGGCAATGGAGATGGCAGGCGCCACTCCCGATGACTGCGTTATGATAGGCGACCGTTGCTATGATGTTGAAGGCGCAAGGGATAACGGTATACCCTGCGTGGGCATTGTAAACGGCAGTTTTTTTGAAAAAGAGCTGGCAGAAACAGGGGCTGTAGCCGTTGCCGCCGATTTTAACGAGCTTAACAAAATTTTACTGTAATTACATTTTATATTCTGCACAGAATATAAGCAAAAGCGTAAAAAAGCCCAAAAAAGATATTGACAAGCTAAAGCGGATGTGTTAATATATGGTAGTTGATATGGCTTTGTCTGTCAACAACCATTTTTCATCAACAAAAAATTTAAACAAAGAAAGGAAAAAGAAAGATGAAAAAGCTTATCGCAATTCTTCTCGCATCTATGTTGGTTGCTTGCTGCTTCGCAGTTTCTGCAAGCGCTGACTCCAACCTCGTAGCTGGCAGCACCAACTACACCCTTACCAGCGATGACGAAGTTGTCGCATACAACTCCGCAGCAGTTGGCGATGACAACTGCCCCCCTTCCGATACCTCCACATGGTTCGGCCTTTACAGCGGTCAGGTAACTGACGGTGCAGTACGTTCCGGTACCGAAGATTCTCCTATCGCTTCCGATGCTGTTATGGGTACTACCATAGAGCTCACCGGTTCTCTCAGAACCTACACCTACACCTTTGATCTTGAAGGTGAACACAGCGTTTCTTCCATCGTTGTACGTCTCGCTAAAATCGGCGGCAACAGAAGTGTAAACGTTGTTGCTGTTAAAGTTTCCGATGACAACGCTACTTGGACTGACGTTGATTACGATCTCTCCTTCGAAGCTGTTGCTAACGCTACTCCCGCTAACCCCGGTTGGGGCACCGGCGTTGAAGATCTCCGTGATCAGTTCTTCAACATCACCGCTTCCTTCGAAGCTGTTAACGCTTCCTATGTCAGCATAAGCCTTAACACCACCAACCCCGATCCTAACAGCACTGCTGACAGCAGTCTTTACGGCTACAACTTCTACGTTTCTCAGAACGAGAGCAACGAAAGAGGCTATATCGTTTCCTTCGACGAAATCGAAGTTTATGGTGGCGACGCTATCGCTGACGCTCCCGTTGAAGAATCCGAAGACGCTCCCGTTGAAGAATCCGAAGCTCCCGTTGTTTCTGAAGACGCTCCTGTTGAAGAATCCGAAGCTCCCGTTGTTTCTGAAGACGCTCCCGTTGAAGAATCCGAAGCTCCCGTTGTTTCTGAAGACGCTCCCGTTGAAGAATCCGAAGAAGCTCCCGTTGTTTCTGAAGACGCTCCCGTTGAAGAATCCGAAGCTCCCGTAGTTTCCGAAGACGCTCCCGTTGAAGAATCCGAAGAAGCTCCCGTTGTTACTCCTTCTGAATCTGAAGAAGACAACACCGACAACGATACTCCTTCCACCGGCGACGCTGGTCTTGCAGTATTTGCAGTTCTCGCAGTTGTTTCCATGGCAGGCGTTGTAGTTGCTAAAAAGGTTAAATAATTAGATATAACAAACAACATCTAATATAACGGAAAACACCCTGTGGATAACCACAGGGTGTTTTTTGTGGCCACAAGAAGCAACCGACTTTTTTGGGGGTGGTTGTAGAGGGCCTCAAGAAGGCAACAGCCTTTGGGGGATGGTTGTAGGGTTCCAAAGAAGTCGTCAGACTTTTCGAAGCGGTTGTCGGAGCACTCAAGTATAATAAAGCATTGCAACAGCAGAAGTATTTTTCCCTCTTGCATATTTTATAATCACCCCAAGAAGTCTGACGACTTCTCGGGGACCCCGACAAGAAGCCCCAAGAGGTCTGACGACTTCTCGGGGACCCCGACAATTACCCCAAGAAGTCTGACGACTTCTCGGGGACCCCGACAATTACCCCAAGAAGTCTGACGACTTCTCGGGGGACCCCGACAAGAAGCCCCAAGGAGCCTTTCGGCTCCTTGGGGTAATTGATTGTTGTAAAGGCTTGCTGTTAAGCCTTGTTTTAATTTTTGATATTAAATAATCGGTGTGTTATAGCTTATCAAATAGAACAACCCCGCCGCCAGACAGAAGACTGCAGTTGCCGCAATATATACATACCTGAAGGGCTTTTTCCACTTATAATCACCGTTTAACAGCACGCCGGCACATACGGCGCCCGTAAGCAAAGTGGGGACTATGTAGCGAAAATCCATTGTGCAAGTGAAAGGATACTTAAAGCAAAACAGAACATAGCTTGCCACAAGCGCGGCGTGGGTTATCAACATAAACCTAAAAGACTGTTCTTGGCCCTGCAGCAGGAACGGATTTTGGCGTATATTATGATTATGGTCGTTGCAATAGCTTACATAAAGGCCAACAACCATACCCACAAGGCTGTACAGTATTAGCAACAGTGCCGAAAACATCATTATATAAGCAAGAATGTTTTGAAAGGAGCTGACACCAAGCTTATTAAAATACTCACCAAACAGTGAACTTTTAAGAGCGTAGCCGCTAATACCATAATCGTAGAACTCACCCTCCGCACCGTTCACATCGGTAAATCCGATATTTGGGAACATATTGCTTAAGCTGTTAGAGCCTTCGCCGCTGATACGCTCCCAAACGCTGAAGCCTTCAAGAAACTGCTTGTTGTTTGACGACCTTGCCATACTTGGTACATAACCAAGGGGCATATCGAAAAGTTTTAGGCAACGCAGCGGCCACCAAAGCCCCAAGGGGAAGCATATAGCGCCGAAAAGCAAAAACTTTTTCCACAGTCTTTTTATGTTGTTGATAATGCCCGTGCGCAGGTCAAACAGCTTGGCAAGCATAAGATATGCGGTACCGAATGCCACCATAGCGCCTGAAAGCTTTGCAAGCATTGCACCGCCGATGGAAAGCGCCAAGCAAACCGTATTGACATAGCTTGGGTTTTTATACCAACGCACCGAATACAGCGCCGCAACAAACATAAGCAAAACACATAGAGGGTCGTTGTTTACACTGCCCGCAAAGATAAAAAACGTAGGGTGTAAAGCTATCAATGCAAAAAGCGCTACCCGCAAGCTGCCGCTAAACTTAAACTCTTCAAACAGTTTATTTGCCGCCACCATCATTGCCGTGGAATAAAACAGTGTAAGATACTGTATGTTTTCGTAGGCGGAATAAACATCTATACCCAATACAACTTGAAAACGCATCCACAGTGCCGCTGTATAATGGTGCAAAGGCGGATGATAATATTGAGACAGCTTATCCGGTACATATACGCCCTCTGTGGGCAGTTCTCCTGTTTTGTACAACTGCCAAATATAGCTGTTGTGACGGGGATATCTTTTATCCAAATTAAAATATATGGAGAAGACGTCGTGCTGATTACGCTCTAAAGAAACGGACAATACATAACCAAGACGCAAAGCAAAGCCAAGCAAAAACACTATGCCTATAACGTGCTTGGTCTTTATCCCCCCGGAAAAACCTGCCACAATAAGCACCGCCGCGGAGATTACCACAGCCGAAAGCACAAAGGCTTCGGAGACGGTATCGGAAGCTTTACAAAAGTAATGCACACCGCCTGCCGCCGCAAGAGCAACAAAAGCGAAAGCGCCGCCTTTTATATGGGATGGCTTGCTGTACCTGAACCAAAGGCAAAGGGCAATAACGGCACCCACGGTATACAGACTTATAACGCTCATACCGAAAAACCGCACCGTCAGCACAGAAACTACCACAGAGGCAGAGGCTACCAAGTTTGGAGTAGGGTCTGTGCTTATGTCTTTTTTTAGCGCCGCCTTTACAACACAGCAAAGCTGTACCAAAAAGAACAGGGCAATCAAAAGGAACGCAAGTGCAGGCAAGGACAAATATTGTCCGTTGGTGCCTATGTTACGCACCGATGCGCCCTTTAAATATTTATGGGCTTGCCCAAAGCAAAGACAGCCGAGACACAAAAAAGCCGACGTAGCATAGGGGTGACCAAAACAAAAATCAAACAACCCCTTGCCTTCCTTTAACAAACCGGGGGCTTTTGTCTCATTCACCGCCCCGTCCTGGGGTTGCGCGTAGGACCGTTTACCAAGCAGAGTTTTGATAATCACCTTAATTCTCCTCACCTTTATTTTGTGCGGTTTCGTGATACTCTTTTTCTGTGTTAACCTCCCAGACCGAGGTTTTATCCGTAATGCCGGCGGCTATAGCGTTTACCGCCTCCATTGCGGTAATCATGGAATGGTCCATATTGTTGTATCGGTGCTGACCGTTTCTGCCAATGCAAAACAGGTTATCAAATCCGTCCAAAAAGCCCTTTACCGTATCAAATTGGCTGTATGCACCGAAATAGGCGGGGTACGCCTTTTTCACCTTAAGGCAAACGCTGTCCCTAACATCCTCGCGGCGGAGGATATCGATCTTTTCCACCTCGTCAATGGCAAAGTTTATAAACTGCTCCTCTGTCATATTCCACATTTCGTCGCCTTCGTTACAAAAATACTCCAGACCCATAAACACGGTGTTTTGCGGGTCTGCCACCATATAAGGCGACCAATTGTTAAATATTTGCAGTCTGCCTATTTTTACATCACGCTCTTGAATATATATCCAACAGTCGGGCACTATATTGCCCACGGTTTTCATTTTTGTCTTGTTCTCTAAAAGAAGCTTGTCCACCAACAGTCCTACGGTTATAAAGTCTCTGTAGGGCAGGTCGGCGGCTATTTGACGCACCTCTTCGGGGGCGGTATCAAAGCCTGCTATCAAATCCTTTACGGGCATGGAGGAAAGCACATAATCGCTGTCTAAAACGCTCTCCTTCCCCTCTCTTAAAACTCTAACTCCCTTTACGGTATTACCCTGCGTAACCACGCCTTGCGCCTTGGTTTCGGTGAGTATAACGCCGCCAAGTTCGGCAACGCGATCTGCCAATGTCTCCCAAAGCTGACCGGGCCCCTTTTTTGGATATATAAACTGCTCTATAAGCGAGGTTTCTACCTTCTTTTTATCCTTCTTTATCATCGACCACAGCGCCTTGCGCAAAGACAAGCCCTTTACGCGCTGTGCGCCCCAATCGGCAGAGATGTTCTCCGGATTAACGCCCCACAGCTTTTCGGTATAATCTTCAAAAAACATCTCATACAAAGGCTTGCCAAAGCGGTTAATGTAAAAGTTTTTAAGGTTAGTCTCGGGCTTTTTGAAGATACAACTTTTTATATATCCAAAGCCGCTTTTTACCGTTCTGCCAAATCCCATATTTTTAAAAGTCTCGGCCTTCATAGAGATGGGATAATCAAAAAACTTGCGCAAATAGAATATACGGGATACGCGCGTGCGTACCAGCATAACCTTATCCTCTTTTTCCGGGTCGGGGCCGCCTTCGGCAAGGGGTTTTTGGTTGCCCGTTATTATGTCATCGGCAGAGGGCGCACCCTGGGTAGGAAGCAACGCCTGCCAAAAATCTGTAACGCGCTTATCTTTTGAAAAAAAGCGGTGGCCGCCCAAATCCATACGGTTGCCTTTATAGTTTGCCGTACGGGAAATACCGCCCATAAAAGGGCTTTCTTCTATAACGATAGGCAGAATATCGGTTTTTGTAAGCAGTTCATAAGCGGCAGTAAGCCCTGCGGGGCCTGCTCCGATGATTATGGCGTGTTTTTTATTTTTCATGCCTATTCTCCCTTAAATACAAAGATTTTTCTGCCTGCGTAATTCCAAATCAAAACAATACCCGTAACACAAAGCTTTACGGCGTATTTTCCAAGCTGACCCAAGCGGTCGCCAACGATGCTTTCGCCCAACCACTGAAGCAGCTCTGTAAGCAACAAGCCAACAACACCCACGGCGGCAAATACAAGAAATGCCTTTTTCGTTTTACCCTGCTTTTGTTGCTTCTCGCTGCGGAAAACAAATAAAAGTGACAAAACATAGTTTACGGCAAGCCCCACCAAAAAGCCTGCGGCTGTGGATACTACAAGAGCAACACCGTGATCATTGCGAAAAACAAGCTCTCTAAACAAGGCAAAAACCGCAAAATCCGCCACAAAGGCTATGCCGCCCACAAAGGCATAGCGCAAAAACTCTTTTAATAAATCAGTCTTTCTGTTATCCATAGGTTTTTAAAAGCTATCGAATATAAAATGAGGGTGCAAGTACCAAGTACCGTCCTGTTTTACAACGTATACTTCTTTTTCTTTTTCCTCGCTGTCGTAGTTACCCTCATAGACAAGCTTTAGCTTTATGCTCCAAACCTCCTCGGTGTTTTCCTCGGTAACAAACCGCAGATACGAATAGTGATCCCAATTAGGGTCGCCGGGCTTATCATCAAGCTCTGCCACGCTAATCTGATTCTCCGACAAAACGCTTACCTCAAGGGTAAAATCTTCGCCATAGTTAGCCTTGTGTACAGAAAGCATATTTCTGTCAAGCACATCGGATATAGTGGTAAGTCCTGCATAAACACTCTCTACCATATGCACTTCCTCGTAATGCTTTTCCAAAGCGGGAGGAAATGCGCCGTAGTAACCGTCGCCATCAAGTGCCATTATTGCGGAAAGCACTTTTTCTATAGGCTTTGTTTTTTCAGAGCCGCCGTTAAACACCAAACGCTCATCGTTACCGGAAAACACCAGCACGCCTACTGCTATTGCCACCGCAAGAAAAGCCGCAACAGATATGATAATTATTTTCTTTTTACTCATTCCCCACTGCCTCCTGCGTCAACAGCGTTCATCTTCATTTGCATAAAAGACTCTCTTGAAATAGTAACCACACGCTTTTTAGTGGCGGAATCATAAGGACTTACAAGCCCCTTTGCCTCTAACTTATCAATAATACGGGCGGCGCGGGCATAGCCTATGGAAAGTCTGCGCTGTAACAGAGATGTGGAGATAGAATCGCTATCCAAACCGATTTCAAGGGCATCAAGCTCCAAGGGGTCAATATTACCACTATCCTCTGTATCCGCCTCGGCGGCACGTTTAGAACCTTTTTCACCGCAAAGCTGGGCTTCTTTTTCGATTATCTGCATTACATCCTCACTGTAATGAGCTTCCGCAGCCTCCTTAAGATAGGTGCATACAGATATAACCTCTCTACCCTCTACAAAAGCGCCCTGTACACGCAAAGGCTTGGTTGCGCCAACGGGATTATAAAGCATATCGCCTTTACCCAACAGCTTTTCTGCGCCGGTAATATCAAGTATGGTGCGGCTATCCACTTGGGATGCAACCTTACATGCAATACGTGAAGGGATGTTTGCCTTAATAAGACCTGTAATAACGTCAACAGAAGGTCTTTGGGTGCCTATGATAAGATACATACCTGCCGCTCTTGCCTTTTGAGCCAAGCGACAGATCGAATTTTCAACTTCTGAAGGAGCGGTCATCATAAGGTCTGCCAACTCATCTATAACTATTACAACTTGGGGTATGTATTCCTTTTCCGGGTCATCGGCTGTAAACTCATTATACTCTTCCAAGTTGCGGGCGCCAACCTCTTGAATTTCAGAGAAACGGCGCTCCATTTCCATAACCGCCCAGCTTAAAGAGCCAGCCGCTTTTTTAGGCTCGGTCACAACGGGAACAAGCAGGTGAGGTATACCGTTGTAGTCTGCAAACTCTACCTTTTTGGGGTCGATAAGTATAAGCTTAACCTCATCGGGACGAGCGCGGTATAGCAAGGACACTATAAGGGAGTTGATGCATACGGATTTACCCATACCCGTAGCGCCTGCGATAAGCAAGTGGGGCATTTTTGCTATATCCAAATGGACAGGGTTACCCACAACGTCCATACCCAGACAGCAAAGCAGGTTGCTTTTTGAATTTTTATAGCCGTAGTCCTCAAGCAACTCTCTAAGTCTTACAATGCTTTTAGTCTTGTTGGGTATCTCTATACCAACTGCGGATTTGCCGGGGATAGGCGCTTCTATTCTTACGCTGGTTGCCGCCAAATGCAGGGCTATATCGTCGCTTAAGTTGGATATTTTGCGCACTCTTACACCTGTATCGGGCTGAAGCTCAAAGCGCGTAACGGTGGGGCCGTGGCTTGTGTTGATAAGCTTTGCGCCCACGCCGAAATTAGAAAGCGTATCTATAAGCAGCTCGCTTGTGCGGCGAGATTCCTCAGGGGACATACCCAATCCGCTTCTTTCCTTTGGAGCAAGCAAGCTTAAAGGCGGAAACATATAGGGAGCATCGTTTTTAACAGCCTCGGTCTCTACATCAACAGGGACAGGCTCAAGCACTGTGGGTTCCTCTGCAACCACTTCTTCAACGGGTGCGATAGGCTCTTCCACAGGCTCTTCGGGGGACTGTACTTCAACAGCAGGCACCTCTTCTACTACAGGCATTTCTTCATAAACGGGGGTCGAGGATACTTCTTCATACAAAGGCTGTTTTTCCGCCGGTTTTGACTTGCGGGTACGGTTTATTTCGATTTGCTCCGGAATGGGGGTTATTTCGGATTTGGGCAAATCATCCTCTGTAATAAGGTGCGCTTTCTTCCTACGCTCGTTAGCGGGACGTATGGGCGGCTCTCTAAGCTCTACCCCATCCCTACCCACAGGCTTTCTTGAAGGCTTGTCTACTCTTGCGGTCAACTCTTCTGCTTGTTCATAATCATCGTCACTTACCTGTACGGTAACGGTGCGGATACCGTTGATTATCATACGAACAACTCTTAAAGGCGTAGTATCAAACAGCAAGGGCAATGTCAACAAAAACAGCGCCCAACACACGATAGAGGTTGCCACAGAGCCCATAAGCGCGCAAAGGGCGGCATACAGATATCCACCAAAAACGCCTGTACCGTTGCCTGCCTTGCCTGCGGCAAACATATCACCCTTAAGGGCAAACAAAGCATCACTACCTGCGGTAAAGCGATGGAACATCGCCAAAAACAGCAAAAAGCTGAAAGCGGATATGCACCACTTTGCGGCAACTTTATCGTTCTTTCTATCCTTATACCAGGTGCGAATAAGGTTTATTAGGTACAAAGGCAAAAATGCCATGCCCCAAAAGCCCATTATCCCCATAACCGCAGGACGCAAATACTCACCTATAACCGCCATATCCTTTACGCAAAGCATAAGCAAAAACAGGGCGGTCACCACAAGGGTAATTATCAGCCCCAAAGTAGAATGGTCAGCCTTTTGGGGAGCAACAGTGTGCTTTGCGCCGGCGCCGCTTTTTCCCGCGGGCTTACGAGCAGGGGCCTTTTTTGTATTTTTTGTGTTTGTTTTTTTCTTTTCAGCCATATAATTTACCGTTCTGTATTTATTTTATATCAACAAATCCCCTATTATTGCGGCAGAGCCCACCAGCAGACAGTAAACCGCAAAAACAGTAAAGTTCTTCTTTTTAGCAAAATAATTCAGTATCTTAATTGCAAATATGCCGGATAATGCCGCCGCCGCCATGCCTGCAATACAAGCAACTGCACCAACATCGCCAAAAATATCGCCCTCGTGGGAGATAAGCTCTAACAGGTTGGCACCCAAAATAGCGGGGATAGACATTAAGAAGGAGAATCGCAATGCCTCTTTACGGTCTAAATTATTAAACAGACCGCCGGTAATGGTGCTACCGGAACGGGATATACCCGGCAACACACCGCAAAGCTGAAATACACCTATGTACAAAGCGCGGCGCAGCTTGCTGTTTTCCAAGCTTTCGTTACCGCGACTTAAGCGGTCGGAGACAAAAAGCATACAGCCGTTAACCAACAGCAAAACGCCTATAGCCCAGCTTACTGTGGATAGCGCTGCCACCTTATCGGAGAGCAAAGCCGCAGGTATAAGCACCAAGGTGGCAATGCAAAGCATTAAAAACAGCCTTTCACCACTGTTAAGCGGGTCTTTAAGCTTGCCATTAAAGGGGCGCGCTATCAAAGAGAACACGCTTTTTATAAGCTGCCACACATCGGCAAAATACATTACAAAAACCGCCACAAGCGTGCCGAAGTGCAAAAGGATATTAAAGCTAAACAAAGCCTCTGTATCCGATGCACCGAAAAAGTTTTGCGCCAACGCCAAATGGCCGGAACTGGATATAGGCAAAAACTCTGCCACGCCCTGAACAACGCCATATATAATCGCTTCAAATATACCCATATAATTACCTCTTTCTGCGAAGTTTTGTCAAAACGATATGAAGCATTGCTACACTGACGCCGCATACGCCAAATAAATAGCACAACTGTTTTATGGCCTTGCTTGCAAGAACGCGGTTTTGATCCACGTTAGACTTTATAATAACGCCATAAATCTTTGTTGCCGAATTTACGCGGCTATCCTCTTTGACGGATACCACCGCATAGTACTTACCCGCTTTGACAGGTTCGCCCACAATAGGTGTAGCCGTGCTACCCTCTATTTTGTAGTACGAAAGGCTATAGCTTGCGTAATCGGGACTTACACTAAAGTTAACACTTTTAAAGTCGCCATCCTCTACCGCCTTTAGCTCTTGCCCTTCTATAACCGGGTCTACCTTTTTTATGGTGATATAGCTATAGCTTACACTGTTTGTATAGCTGTATCGGTAGGTGTCTTTGGGAGAAGCGGATATCAGATAGGTACCGCACTCCACAAGCGGAAATTCAACAGCCGCGCCTGCCTCGCCGTTAACATACTTATATGCGCTGTATTTAAGCTCTATTCCCTCGGGTACGGTTTCTGCCGGAGTTAAGCCTACTCCTTCGGGAGTGTAGGTATATACTGCGTCTTTCATATCTATTTTTGCGGCGACCTTATTTATGACTATTCTGCTGCTGCCTATAACAGTATCTAAAACAAAGCAGGCGGCTGTATAGTCACCGGGGTCCACAGGCGGCTCTTCGGTATAAGCGCTACTGCTACCGTCCGCATATATACGACTAAACATAAGCGTACAATCTGCGGCCGCAACATTTACACTGTACTCAGGCACAACGGCTGTACCTGTATATTCGGTTTCTACGGTCTGTACGGTGGCTTTAAAGCTTTTGGGCACGGAAAGAAGTGCCTCTTCCTCCGAAACAGGACCTCCGTAGACCTCACCAACGGTAAATACCAAGTATTTACCCGCGCACTCCACCTTCTCGTTAAGAGGGGTGGTTTCCATATGCACCATATAGGTACCCATATCCTTTGGTACATCCACGGGCTTACCCGCATCGTTCAATGATTTTATGGCGTAATAGCTTATTTTTATATCAAGCATATCTGTCGCCCATGACGGGGACACCGAATACATTACAGGGTTAGCCATGGCGGTATGAGGTACCGTTTGATTCGGAACGGAAATATATACCTTTGCGGGAATTACCGTAAAGCTTGCCACCGCCTCTGCAGAGTCATGAGTAGAGGTGGCATTTATATAAGCCCTTACGGTGTAGGAGCCCACGTCTCTTATAGGCAGTGTCACAAGCTCTCCTGTTTGGCTATCAGTAATCTCGTAACGCAGCTCTGCGCTGAAATCGCCCGCATCGGCAACAGGACGGTGACCCATAGGAGAGTACTCTGCCACAGTGTTGGAAAGATTGATAGACACCGAGGCTTTAGACATATTTCCTTCCGTTGCAAATACCGGTAAAGACAAAGAAAGGAGCACAAAAAAGCATACAAAGGTCAACGCGAACCTACGCATAGCAAAAGCACCCCCATTCTCATACCTATATACTTTATATAATACTACATTATTTACATTTTTTCAAGGGCAAAAACCGCATTTATGCCGTTTGCGCCTTGAAATATTCGACTTTTTATGCTATTATTTTGAACAGGAGGTGAGTATACGTGGTTAATTTGGGCAACAGTTGGGACGAGCTTTTAAAAGAAGAGTTCGCCTCGGACTATTATCTAAAGCTTAGGCAGTTTTTAAAAGCAGAATACCTTTGCTCCGGGCACAGAATATTTCCGCCTATGAACGATATATTCAACGCTCTTAAGGCGACGGACTATAATAATGTTAAGGTGGTTATATTGGGGCAAGACCCCTACCACGGCTACGGGCAAGCACACGGGCTGTGTTTTTCTGTTTGCAAGGGAATTGTGCCGCCTCCGTCACTAATCAATATATACAAAGAACTGCAGTCTGATTTAGGCATAATGCCACCAAGCCATGGCTGTCTTACTGATTGGGCAAAAAACGGTGTATTGCTTCTTAACGCAGTGCTTACTGTTAGAGAGGGACAGGCGGGCAGTCATCGCGGCAGAGGTTGGGAGCAGTTTACAGACAAGATAATAGAACTGCTTAACGAGCGGGAAAAGCCCATGGTATTTATACTGTGGGGCAACTACGCAAAGGCAAAAGCAAGCCTTATTGACGGCACTCGCCATAAAATACTTACAGCCGCACACCCCAGCCCTCTTTCCGCTTGGAACGGTTTTTTCGGATGCAAACATTTTTCTGCCGCCAACGAGTTTTTAGGTGAAGATGCGGTAGATTGGAGAATAGGAGAATAGCCTTATGCTTTTAAAATTCACAAAAATGCACGGTTGCGGCAACGATTACATATACATTAACTGCTTTGAAACAGAGCTTGACGACCCAAATGCGGTGGCGGCAAAGCTTTCTGACCGCCATTTTTCGGTGGGTGGCGATGGGCTAATAATGATTTGCCCTTCGGATATAGCCGATGCGAAAATGCGTATGTTTAACGCCGACGGCAGTGAGGGCAGAATGTGCGGAAACGCCATACGCTGTGTAGGTAAATATGTATACGACAGCGGGATAGCAAAAAAGGAAGTAATAACAATAGAGACCTTAAGCGGCATAAAGACCCTTTATATGCAAATAGAAAACGGTATTGCCACAGGTGCCACTGCAGACCTCGGCAAGGCTGTATTTGAAAAAAGCGCCGTCCCGGTGGTTTGGGACAGCGACAGTTGTATTTCCGTACCCTTAACAGTAGAGGGCAAGGAATTTTTGTGTACCGCAGTGTCTATGGGCAGCGCCCACTGCGTTTGTTATGTAGATGACGTTGCAGGTTTCCCCTTGGAGATATACGGCAAGGCTATGGAGGTGCACCCCGCTTTCCCTGACCGCGTTAATGCGGAATTTATAAAGGTGATAGACCCGCACACCATCGAGATGCGGGTTTGGGAGCGTGGCAGTGGTGAGACCTGGGCTTGCGGAACAGGTGCCTGTGCATCGGCGGCGGCTTCGGTTGCTTTGGGATATTGCCCCGCAGGCGAGGATATAACCGTATGCCTTAAGGGCGGCAAGCTTAAAATAAACGTAACGGAAGACCGAGTGCTTATGACAGGACCCGCCGTTAAGGTTTGCGACGGGGTTATCCAACTTTAATCGCTTTTTTCAAGCCATTTAATAAAGGCGGTTTTGGAGACCATTATTCGGTTGCCCACGTTGATAGAAGGAAAACCTTCGCTTTTTAAAAGTCCGTAGGCGCCGGATCGAGATATACACAGAGCGGCGGCAAGCTCTTTGGCGGAGAGTACGATAGGTAGTTCGTCATAGCTTTTATAGCAACATTGTTTCATCCATCCTGCCTCCTTTCACCTATATTGTATTCAAAAGTCGGGGTAATAAAACGGACTGTGTGAAAAGAGGCGGGTAGCAAAATATATTAATGATATAAAATCACCCCAAGAGGCCTAACTGCTTCTTGGGGTGATTTACAGTATTATTAATTACTCTGCCAGCATATCTATAAGCTTGCCAAGGACAGGCTCGAAGGCGGCACCGTACCAATGGTTATTGAGGGTAGCTGTGACTTTAATGCATTCCACAGTATAGTCTGCCGCGGTTTGTGCTGCTTGATAAGGTGTTTTTCCGCGAAGAAGAGCGCCGGTAAAGGCGGCGGCGTAAATATCGCCGGTGCCGTGGCAACTGCCCGGCAAAAACTTGTGTTTATAATAAGCATAGCTGTTATTTTCGTAAACAACAACTCCGGTTGTCCCCTCTTCGTAAGAAACACCGGTAAGTACAACGTTCTTTGCTCCAAGAGCTACAAGTTTTTCCAGCAGGCCGTCTATATACGCACGGTCGTATTGGGTCTTATACTCGGTATCTGTAAGGAAGCAAGCCTCGGTAATGTTGGGCAAAATATAGTCTGCCTTGCCACACAGTGTTTTCATAGCTTTAACGTACTCGTCGTCAAAGGCGGGGTAAAGCTTGCCGTTATCAGCCATTGCAGGGTCAACTATTATAACGGCGCCGTCTGCCGCGCAGTTATCAAATATATCTGCCACATAATCAATTTGCTTGGTACTGCCCAAGTAGCCTGTATAGATACCGTCAAAGCTTAAGCCCTCCTTTTGCCAGTGAGCCATTATAGCGGGAATATCCTCTGTAAGGTCACGGAAAGTATAACCCGTAAAGCCCGCTGTATGAGTTGACAAAACAGCCGACGGCAAAACAGCGGCTTCAACACCGCAGGCGGAAATTATGGGTAATGCCACGGTCAGCGAGCATTGCCCCACACAGGATATATCCTGTACCGTTAAAACTCTTTTATAAGCCATGATTTTTCCTCCTAACTTGAGGGCGCAAACGTCCTGAATTTATGGAAACAATTATAAACCCATAACAAAAAAATGTCAATAGCGCGGAGATAATTTTATCCCCGCGCCACATTTTTTATTTCTTTACGTTCTGTGCCAAAAGGTCACGTATCTCCTTAAGAACCTCTGCGTTCTTTTCTTCGATGGTGGGTTCAGCGGGAGCAGCAGGAGCTTCCTCAACAGCCTCTTCCTCCTTGCGAAGTTTCTTCATAAGCTCTTCGCGCTTCTTTTGGAATACCATTGCGGATTTGATGATAACAAACAGCACAAGTGCAACCAAAAGGAAGTCTATTATGCTTTGAATAAACTCGCCCCAATAGATTGCAGATTCGGCAGTGGTAACGGTTTCAACACCGTCAACAAGCTCGGTCTTTTCTTCAACCAACACTGTCTTTACTTCAGAAACAGACTTGTTGCCTATAGCGTATGTAACCACGGGCATAATTATCTTGTCGGTAAGGGCGGTAACGATAGCCTTGAAGGAATTACCGATGATAACACCGACTGCCATATCAAGCACGTTGCCTTTGGTTATAAACTCCTTAAACTCTGTGAAAAAACCTTTCTTTCCGTTTTTCTTTGACATCCTTAAAACCTCCTAAGTATTTTTGTTCTTATATCAATTGCCCTGTCGGGGTAATTGGTGATAACTGCGTCTACACCTGCGTCCATCAGCGCCTTAAGGTCTTCCTTGCTGTTGGGGGTGTAGGGGTGTACTCTAAGCCCTGCGGCGTGGCAGTTTGCCACGTAGTTGGGGTCTGCAAGTACGGGTGCAAAGGACGGATGCAATGCCGCCGCCTTAAGCCTTGTGCCAAGTCTTAAATATTCGGGGTCGTCACCGTAAAGCGGTGCAACAAAGCTTTCGGGTGATTTTTCCTTAAGCTCTTCCAAATACTCAAGCACAAAGGAAGAATATATAATTCTGCTTTGGGCGTTATACTTCTTCTCAAGCTCTAAAACCTTATCCACTATACCGGGGTTAGTACGCTTAAGCTCTACGTTTATGACCAAGTCGGTGGGTAAGATTGCATCGTAAACCTCTGCAAGGGTTGCGATTTTTTCGTCATAAAAACGTTTGCCAAACGCGGCGGAATAGCCAAAGCTGTAGGATTTAAGCTCTGCAAGGGTCATTTCTTCAATAACACCTTCGCCGTCACTTGTCCTGTTAATGCTGGAGTCGTGGCAAACCACAATCTCACCGTCGGCGGTCAAATGGACGTCCAACTCTATGCCGTCTGCACCCAAACGCGCTGACAAAACAAAGGCAGAAAGGGTGTTTTCGGGAGCATAAGCGGAGGCGCCTCTGTGTGCCCAAACAGCCGTATATTTCATAAAGCCGTCAACCTCCCCTTATGCCTCTCCATTGAGTTTTGCAAGCAAAGCGTCTGCATCTGCACCGTGAGCGGCACAAGCCTGTGCTACGGTTTCACTTCTTGAGCAGGGGCAACCAAGGCAATGCATACCAATGGCAAAGAAATGCTCGGCACATTCAGGGTTTTGGTCAAGAATGTCGCCAACAATAGTGTCTTTAGTGAATTTCATCATACTTTTCCTTTCTGTTTTTGGTTTTATGTAGTTTAATAAGCTCGGTTATCATAAGTGCCAACTGAAACAATAAGAACACGCCTGTGGGGAACACTATTGCCGTTAATGTTTCAGCGTAATTGGGTCGTGCATAATGCAAGCTTTGTGCGATGTTTGGCATTGCAAAACTTAACAGCACCATTAGTATTGCCACCGCCGCACCAGCAAATATCTGCCAGGTTTTAAAAGCGGAGGAGCGCAAAATATGCTGTTGCTCTGCCCCGAAAAGAAGACCTAACGCCATAAACAGAGTGAACGCCAAAAGGCTTGCCGCCTGTTGACTGCCCTCGGTTCCGCCAAACTGTTTGACTATAAAGTTAAAGCCCACGACCCCCGCGCCCGAAGCCGCGCCGTAGAGCATAGTAAATACCCTGCCCCGTTTGCCGCCGCGGTAATCGGTCTTATCCTCCAATAAACGTCTGTGGTCGGAGGTAAACACTGCGGAAAACGCCAATACCAAATTAATGCAAACACCACCGAGGACAGCATCCTGCAATCTTAAGGGTTGCTCAATGGGGGTAAAGAGCGCCGCCGCCATACACACAAGCATTGCAACACCTGCCAATGCCAACTGACGGGCAGAGCTTACAATACGTTTGTATATCATCTTGGAATAACGAAGTACCGCCTCTACCGTTTTAAGCCCCCGCTTGTACAGCAACACGTCCGCGGCATACTTAACCGTCTCGGGCGAGTCGGCAGCGGGAACAAAGCTTGCATCTGCCGCTTTCATCAAAGCGATACGATCGGTGTTATGGGCAGTAACTGCAACGGTCTTGCCGCTTTCGCGGCGGAGGTTAAGCACATCCAGCCATTGCAAATCGTTAAGGTTAAGATACAGCTTATATTTGTCGTTGTCCGCTATATAAAGCCCGCGGTCTAAATATTTAAGCTCTTCTGCAGACATTATTTGCTTTTCGTTTTCTATTATACCCGCGTTGCGCGCCATATTTGCGGCAGTAACGTAGGCATCGTCGGAAAGCATAACGGTTTCTATGCCACCTGCGGCACATTTATAGACTGCGCTGGCAGAATCTAACTCCAAAGAAGTGTAAAGCCCTATAAAACCGTTAAGCACCAAGCGCCTTTCTGCCATTACGGTGTTGCGCAAGCTGTCGCAATCGCAAACAGCCGATGCCACAGCTATAACGTGCTGTGAGGCATCGCCCATATCTCTGGCGGCATCCTCCATACGGCGGCGGGAAAAATCGTCAAACCTGTTGTTGGTGCCCTGGGCATCGTAGCCTGCACACAGGGGCAGTATCTCCTCCGGCTTGCCGCGTATAATCAACAAATTAGAATCGTCATGCAGATACAAAGCTCTGCGCACGGCACCGTCTTTATCGTATTCTGCCTCTATTCTGAAAAAGCTTTCTTTAAACGAATCGATATTTATGCCAATGCTGTCGCAGGAGCGTGCAAGGCACACATCTGCGGGCATACCGTAGAATTTTTCACCGAGTTTGCCTTTACTGCCACTGCGGCGCACGTCCGAGCACAGCAAGGCGTAGGTCATAACCTTGCGAATATCATCACGGCTTTCGGCGTTTACCGCATAGTAACTGCGGTTTATAAACACGCGTTTTGGCTCCAGCTCGCTCATAGGGAAAGCGACTTCTTTATCGCACATTACCGTATCGGTAAGACAAAGGGTATCCACCGCACTGCCCTTTCGCAAAACGGCAGAGTTTTTATACATACTGCGTACGCCCAAAGCGTAGCCTGTAAGCATTAGAGCCCGACCACTGCTTTTCATACAGCAAAGAGTGCACGCCAGCCCGTTTAGATACAGGTCAACCAAGGGCTTGCCCATAAAGAAACCTGCAAAAACCAAGGCAAAACACACAGCGGCAACGCTGATAGACAAGATATCCAGTGCTTTTTTTGTACGATGGTACACTTGGGGCAACTGTTCTTCAGGCTCCGCCTCTTGCTTAAACAGGCGGCAGTTTTTGCCTGTACGACAAACGATTGCCGTAGCCTTGCCCGATGTAACTATGGTACCGGCGTAGACCATGTTATAGCTACCGTTTTTTTCATCGTCTGCCAAATACTCGGCATCCTTCTCGGTAGACACCTTAACACCTGTAACAGGAGTTTCCAACACACAAAGCCTGTTGGATTCGGCAAGTCTTGCATCAGCGGGAACAATACTTCCGCTACCCAACTCTATCACATCACCGGGGACAAGGGCGACCGTGCCAACTGAAAGCATTTTTCCATCTCTTAACACCACGCTTCGCAAAGCGGTATTGTTTGTGCTTTTGTTAAGAGAGCAGGCGGCACGCTGCTCGATAAAGGCGTTAATGAGCATTACCGAAAGCAAAACCGCCGCCAAAGGCGTAAATATCTCGGCGCCGTTGGTGAACAAGTCGGAGGCCAAGCGGTCTTAGGAAGA
>JAZUQW010000134.1:0-2743 GCA_045605905.1 Eubacteriales bacterium | reverse complement strand
CAGCACCGAGGCGCTAAAGCTTTTAGAAAAGCACCGCAACGGCAAGGGTGACTGGTATCATCACCTTTGGGCAATACTTTGCTTTATTACTTGGTATAAGCTGTACGTAACAGACAGTGAAAATACAAAAAAACGCATTCTTAACGGCGAACTTTAGAATTTTGGAGGAACGAAGATGAAGTTTGAAAATGTTTTAAGTTATCTTTTAGAGCTTGCCACCTCTTTTGGTGTTAAACTGTTGGCGGCAATCGTTATCTTTTTTGTGGGCTCAAAGCTTATCAAAAAGATTAAAAAGTTTATTAAAGGCTCACCAAAGCTTGATAAGCTGGATGCAAGCCTGCGCTCGTTTTTGGGCAACTTTAGCGGCATAGCCCTTTATACCTTGCTTTTTATTACCGTTGCAATGATATTGGGTATCCCCACCACATCCTTCCTTACCGTTTTGGCATCTCTCGGTGTTGCCATCGGCTTGGCATTGCAGGGCGCCTTAAGTAATTTTGCAGGCGGTATTATGATCCTTTTGTTTAAGCCTTTTAAGGTTGGCGACTATATCGAGGCATCCGGCGAGGCAGGCACCGTTGCAGAGATTTCTGTGGTGTACACCGTGATTCTTACCCTGGATAACAAGCGTGTTACCATCCCCAACGGCACTCTTACCAACTCGGTTATAGAAAACTATTCTGCCGAGCCCTTGCGTCGTGTTGACCTTACCTTTAACGCGTCCTATAAAAACGACGTGGACGAGGTAAAAGAGGTTATCTCTGTGGTGGTTAAAGCCCACAGCAAGGTGCTTAAGACCCCCGAAGCTTTTATCAGACTTACCAAGCATAATGAAAACGGCCTTGAATATACTGTTAGAGCTTGGTGTAAAAACGAGGATTATTGGACCGTATATATGGACCTTATGGAAAATGTTAAAAAAGCCTTTGACTATAAAGGTATCGAAATACCTTATCCTCAATTGGATGTACATATCCAAAAGTAAACAAAAAACGCGCCCGACTTCAGATAAAAGAAGTCGGGCATTTTTGTCGGGGTCCCCAAGAAGCCGTCAGGCTTGTTGGGGTAATTGTCGGGGTCCCCAAGAAGCCGTCAGGCTTGTTGGGGTAATTGTCGGGGTCCCCGAGAAGTCGTCAGACTTCTTGGGGTGATTGTTGGGGTCCCCGAGAAGTCGTCAGACTTCTTGGGGTGATTGTTGGGGTAATTTTATAAAAAGTTATTGACAAACGAGGTTTAATGTGTTAAACTTCAATTACAAGGTCTAATGCGTTAGACCAAAGTCGGGAGGAGTTAATATGCAAACACCTAAAATATTTGAAAGCGAGTATAATTTTCTTTGTATTTTGTGGGAGAACGAGCCTATAGGCAGTACGGCGCTTGTTAAGCTTTGTAAGGAGAAGCTTGAATGGAGCAAAGCTACCACCTATACGGTAATACGCCGCCTTTGCGAACGGGGCGTTATAAAAAACGAAAACACCGTTGTAAGTACCCTTGTTTCCAAAGCGCAGGTGCAGCTTTCGGAGTTTGATGAGCTTATGGAAAAGCGGTTTGAGGGTTCATTGCCCGCGTTCTTTGCCGCCTTTTCAAAGCGTGAAAAGTTAAGTGATAAGCAAATCTGTGAGATATTGCAAATCATTAACGAAGGAAAAAAGGAGTAAGCCATGGGTGTGGTTTTTGTCAAAGTTTTGGATATAAGCATAGCCGCCTCGTTTGTTATATGCGCGGCATTGCTTTTAAGACCAATATTAAAAAAGATGCCCGCGTTTATACGCTGTATAATTTGGGGTGTGGTTGCATTAAGGCTTATTGTACCCGTAAGCATCGAAAGTAATATAAGCCTTGTCCCGCGGGATATCTCGGTTGCGGAGGCGGTAAACACAGGGGAGGGGCAAAAGCCCTCTGTATCTCCGCCGATTACAAAACCGATGGATAATCCGTCTTCCACAGTTCAAGACGAGGCGGGGCAAAACGAAAGCATCGTCATGCCTCCTGTGCAAGAGCAAACGCCTCCTGCCCAAGAGGTCACCAAGCCAAGCGTGCCCGAAACGGTGACACCTAATACTGATACCTATACCGAAGAACAGCAAAGGGAGCAAAAGGCCGACTTTGATATTTGGTCGGTGCTTGCGGCGGTTTGGGTGTGCGGCGTTGTTCTTATGCTTTGTTACATAGCGGTTAGTTATTTAGTTATCCGCCGCAGGGTCCGGGGCGCGGTTGTTTACAGCGATAGGGTGTTTGTGTGCCCAAATATTTCGCCCTTTGTATTTGGTTTATTAAAGCCGCAGATATATATACCCCAAACGCTGACGGAAGAAGAGCGCAACGTAATAATTGCCCACGAAAAAGCTCATATCAGGCGCGGAGACCACATAAGCAAGCCCTTGGCTTTCCTTGTGCTTGCCCTGCATTGGTTTAACCCTTTTGGGTGGGTAGCCTACATTCTGTTTTGCCGCGATGTTGAATTTGCCTGTGATGAAAAGGTTATAAAGGGTATGGACGATAACGGTAAACGCAGTTATTCCCTTGCCCTGTTAAAGTGCAGTACAGGCAAAAGGATCTTTGCCGCATACCCCTTGTCCTTTGGGGAGGTAGGCAGTAAAGAGCGTATAAAAAAGGTAATAAAATACAAAAAGCCCGCCTTGTGGATAGCTTGTTTGGCGATAGTAATATGTGCAGCGGTGCTGTTATGTTTTGTTACCAGCCCCAAGGATAAAGAAAGCAAAACCCCTATTACCTCAAACCA
>JAZUQW010000133.1:0-3628 GCA_045605905.1 Eubacteriales bacterium | reverse complement strand
ATATAGCTTGATGTGGTTTGTTCCTGCAGTGCTGATTATAAGCCTTATTTATATAATACCGTTTTTTGTAAACACCAACAAAATTAAGATGACTGATGTAGTTTCTATAAAGAGTTTTATAGTTTCAGATGCTATATTTTCATTACTTCCATCAGAAATTTGTTGTGTATTTACTGCAATTATATTAGATGTTTTCTTTGACGGGTTCAAGCATGTATGGTTTTTTACATCAATTTTGATGTGTGTATTTCTTTTCACCACTTTGTATTTTTGGTTGAGATACTATGTAAGCAACGGAATCGCAAAGCGTATAAAAAGCAAAAGAAACAAATGACATGGTAACCGCCCTTAGCTCAGTGGATAGAGTACCGGATTCCGATTCCGATGGTCGAGGGTTCAAATCCCCCAGGGCGGGCCAAAAAGGGCTTGCACAGCAAGCCCTTCTAATTATTTTTTAGGAGTGTTATGTCTATGAATATTGATACTGCCCTTTTTGAAGGAATAATGCTTTTCTGTTTCGGCTTATCATGGCCTATTTCTGTGTATAAAAGCATAACATCAAAGTCTACCAAGGGAAAAAGTGTGTTTTTTCTATTTGCCATACTTATCGGATACATTTCAGGTATCACAGGTAAAATTGTTGCCCACGTAACCGGCGAAAAAGATATTAACTACGTTCTTGCGTTGTATATAATTAACTTTTTAGTGGTGAGTACAGATGTAGTTCTATTCTTTATAAACAGAAGCCGCGAAAAAAACAGCGTAAATTAAGCAATATTATTCAACAAAAGAGAAAAGAACAGTCGTCCTTAATAAGGCCGACTGTTCTTTTATTATCTGAATTAGCCTTCAAGAATCTTTCTTATAACAGCATAGTCTGTTGTTGAAATATTGCCGGTGCCATCAACGTCACCAGCTTTTTCGTAAAAGCCGTAAAAAACATTAGTACCATTAACAGAAGCAAGAACAGAAAGCAAATCAGCTGTGCTGATACTGCCATCGCATGTAACGTCGCCGGAAACAACAATGGTGTGAGATTCTATAACTTTACCGTCAACAACCAAGTTAACAGTATAACCGGTACCTACAACGCCGGTAGAAACTTCACTGCCGTTAACATCATACACTTTAATGTAATCAGCCTCTTCGTTAAATTTTGAGATTATTTCAGTGCCGGTTGTGCCGGTAGCAGTACCAACAAGATACTCACCGTCATAAGCTATCTCTGCATTATCCTTTACGGTAAGAGAATCGGGATGGAGAGGAATGCCGCCGTTAACAAGTATGTATCCTGTTCCACGAATAGTTGCGTTGTCAAGATATATACCGCAAAGCGTGAGAACATCGCCTACAGCTATATTTGCTGCATAGGAATAATTAGCGTAGGAAGAGTGAATTGCAAACAGAACATTTGTACCGCTTACAGTAACGCTCTTGCTTGTATTATACTCATAAACAGTTTTTACCGTATAGGTGCCGTCAGAGTTTGGTGAACACATAAAAGCTCGCCAATAAACTGCGGAGAATGTAGACGTGTTGCTCGAAGTCCAAATAGTGCTGTTGCTTGCACTGGTAGACCCATTAATCTCATTTACAGGTATATATTCAACATCTGAAGGATACGAACCGTAATACGGCCCCATCATAATAGTTTTCGTTGTTGTAGCAGTGTTAGACGGACCAACAGCTGTTACTGTAACGACGATGTATTTACCGCTACTTTGAGCAGGGATTGTGAAAGATGTGCCCGTGGTAGAAGAAGATACGATCGTAGTTGCAGAGGTTGCACTAATTTCACCGGAATAAAGTTTTGCTGTATAATTATAGGAGGTAGCATTTTTTACTGCACTCCAACTTACAGAATGGGTAGCGCCATATGCAACGGTAGTACCGGTGGTAACTGTAGGAGCACTAACCTTATTATCTGTAACGGAAGCACCTACCATAGCCAACATACCATTAGCAATCGCTTTAGCATTAGCATCAAAATAGTTATCAAATATTGTGTTTTCAGAAGCTACGTCAATAAAGCCAACCTCTAAAAGTACTGCGGGCATTGATGTGTTTACGAGTACTGTATAAGCAGCTGTCCTTACGCCTCTGTCTTTCCAACAGCCGATAGCGGTAACTTTGCTGTGAATGCTGTTAGCAAGATTTTTACTGGTTGTGCCGGAATAATAATAAGTTTCGTAACCTACACCACCAACACCGGAAGCGTTTCTGTGAACGGAAACAAAGTAGCTGTAACTGCCGGAATTTGCAGCAGCCGCCTTATCTGAAGGCGAGTTGTAAAAATCTGTTATACGAGTAAAGGCAACGGAATATCCGGAATCGATTATGTATCTGCCGATAGCAAGGCTAAGCCTTAATACATCATCAGCTTCATGCCTGCTGCCTAAACATGCACCGGGGTCGGTGCCGCCATGACCGGGGTCGATTATAAAAGTTGCCGAAGATTTTGCGTTACCATTGATATCAACGGGTTTAGCGTATGCACCAGCATCGATGGATGGAACTATAGCTATAATTGAACATATGATGCAAAATGCCAATGCCAGGGACAATAGTTTTTTCATAATAAAAATCCTTTCCACTATAATTGCATTGTTCTACGTAGATTATAACTGTTTATTACATTATAATCAATTGATAAATTTTACAATAATCTTTTGTTAAATTTGTACATAATAAATAAAACAGCCTGCGCAGGTAATTGTTGACAAATTCATGCCGATGTGCTATATTTAGTATGTATTATTTTGTATAGGAGCGAATATAGAGGTGCAAAATTTAGTCTATTACAAAAATGGTAATAATAGAATTCAATCTCTCGTGGCGCAAACAGCTACAACTTTATTGTATATTTTTTGCCCGCCTTGTTGGTTGTTGGCCTTTTTGGGATGTGGCGTATACGGAAAAGTTTTTAAAAATAGAGTAACGTCCTTTTTTAATAGATACGTTTTACCGCCTGTAGCAGTTATAAGTCTGTTCTTTTTTGTTTTTGCAAAAAATGACATATATCCTTTTGGCAACAAAACCATTGCATGGTGTGACCTCACCCAACAAGGTGTACCTTATTGGATGAACTTTAAAAACGTTCTCGAAGGTGTAGACAACGCATATCTGAATATGGGTAATGCCGCAGGTATGAATGGGTTGGCAACAATAAGAAGCTTCTTCTTTTATCCTTTTAGTTACATAGCTTTGTTTATTGAGCGATACTCAATGATGGAAGCAGTAAGCGTTATGTTAGTACTTAAACTTGCAGCGTGCAGTGTTACTGCTATGATTTTTTTCAAGATAGCCTGCAAAAAGCTCAACCCCTCCCTGGCTGTTGCACTTTCTTTAATGTACAGTTTTTGTGCTTATGGCATGATGTATTATCAAATAATTAACTGGCCAGACACAATGTATATCACCCCCCTTTACCTTGCCGGAGTGTATCTGTTGATTAGTAAAGGTAAAATAGCTCTGTATTCAATCTCACTTGCATATGTTCTTAATAATTTTGCTTTCGGCTTTATGACAGTGTTGGCGACCATTATGTTTTTTGGTTACTATTTTCTTGCCAACAAGTCTAATGATGAGAATTATATGTCCAGCAATAAAAAGGTAGCTATAAACTTTG
>JAZUQW010000132.1:0-5605 GCA_045605905.1 Eubacteriales bacterium | reverse complement strand
ATACGCATTATCTCCCCCGGCAGAGTTTACCGCTGTGACGAGGTTGACGGCACCCACTCCCCTATGTTCCATCAGCTTGTAGGGCTTGTAGTGGGCAAGAATATAAGCCTTGGCGACCTTAAGGGCACCCTTGAACAGTTTGCAAAGATTTATTTTGGCGAGGAGACCCGCACCCGTTTTCGTCCTCACAACTTCCCGTTTACCGAGCCTTCGGCAGAGGTTGACGTTAGCTGCTTTGTATGCGGCGGAAAGGGTTGCCGTTTGTGCAAGGGCGAAGGTTGGATAGAAATATTGGGCGCGGGAATGGTCCACCCCCACGTTCTTGAAAACTGCGGTATAGACCCCGAAATTTACAGCGGTTTTGCCTTTGGCGTTGGTCTTGAACGCGTTGTTATGATCAAGTACGGCATTGACGATATGCGCCATCTTTATGAAAACGATTTGCGCTTCCTGTCGCAGTTTTAAGGGAGGTTTTGAAGTATGAAGGTTTCACTTAATTGGATAAAGGATTATGTAGACATTAATGTCAGCGCTAAAGAGCTTGCAGACATTATGACATATACCGGTACAAAGGCAGAAAGTTGGGAGACTTTGCCCGAAAATTTACAAAACATTGTTGTTGGCACTGTTCTTTCCACCGAAAAGCATCCCGATGCGGACAGACTTACCATATGCAAAATCGATGTTGGTGCCGAAGCCCCCGTACAAATTATAACCGCCGCAACAAATGTTGTTGCAGGTGCAAAGGTCCCGGTGTGTCTCGACGGCGCAATACTTTTTGACGGCACAAAGATAAAGAAGGGCAAATTGAGAGGACTTCCCTCTGAAGGTATGCTTTGTTCTGTGCATGAGTTGGGGCTTACTCTTAACGATTTTCCCTATGCAGAAGATGACGGCATTTTCCTTATAGAAGAGGAATGCTTTAACGGCCAGGATATACGTGACGCACTTAATATGCGTGACGAGGTTATTGATTTTGAGCTTACCTTTAACAGACCCGACTGCTTGGGCTTTATAGGTATTGCAAGAGAAGCTGCGGCTTCTGTAAATAGCCCCTTTAAGCTTAATGCACCCAAATATACCGCCTCTCCTGCCGCAGGCAAGGTAGAGGACTACATCAGCGTTGATGTACGCAATACCAAACTGTGTCCCCGCTACTCTGCAGCAGTGGTTACCAACGTAAAGATAGAGCCTAGCCCCCTTTGGATGAGAGCAAGGCTTAAGGCAGCAGGTGTGCGTCCTATAAACAATATAGTTGATATAACCAACTATGTAATGCTTGAATACGGTCAGCCCATGCACGCTTTTGACTACAACTACATTACATCTAAAAAGATAGTTGTACGCAACGCTGCCGAGGGTGAATGCATAACAACTTTGGACGGTAACGACCACAAGCTTACCGAAAATATGCTTTGCATAGCTGACGGGGAAAAGCCCGTGGCGCTTGCAGGTGTAATGGGAGGTCTTAACAGCGAGATTCTTGACAGCACTGCTACGGTAGTATTTGAATCTGCAAACTTTGACCGCGCAAGCATACGTCATACATCCAGAGACTGCGGTTTAAGGACCGAAAGTAGCGGCAAGTTTGAAAAGGGCTTGCCTATATGCAACACTGTACCCGCACTTGAAAGAGCTTTAGAGCTGGTTGCGTTACTTGGTTGCGGTGATATTGCCGAGGGCATAATCGATATATGTAACGCAGATATAGAGCCCCGCAAAATCCCCTTTGACTATAAGCGCGTAAATACTTTGTTGGGTATTGATTTGAGCCGCGACGAAATGGCTGATATGCTTAAACCCTTGGAAATGTTTGTAGAAGGAGACGAGCTTGTTGTTCCCCCTTACAGAATGGATATGGAACGCACAGCTGACATAGCAGAAGAAGTTGCAAGGCTTTACGGCTATAACAAGATTCCCTCCACTCTGTTTAAGGGCGAAGTTTCTGTAGGTGCTTACAGCAAGAGTCAAAAGTTTGTTGCAGACCTTAAGTCTGCCGCAGTTGCCAACGGTTTTTACGAGATTGCAACCTATTCTTTCATATCTCCCAAAGCTTATGACAGAATTGGTATGGCTGCTGACGATTTCCGCAGAAACAGTATTAAGCTAATAAATCCTTTAGGCGAAGATACCTCCGTAATGCGTACTGTTGCACTTCCTTCTATGTTGGACGTTGTTGCGTACAACCGTAACCGCAAAGCTGAAGTTATCGGCCTGTTTGAATGTGCAACAGTATACTATCCTACAGAAGACGGAATGTCTGACGAGCGTAAAGAGTTTGTTATAGCTATGGACGGCAAGGGCGATTTCTATGACCTTAAGGGCTATGTGGAAGCCTTGCTTGACGCGGTGAACGTTAAGGCTTACAAAACAGTTTCCGGTGAGGAGGCCGGCTTCCATCCCGGTATCTGTGCAAAGCTATGTAAAGGTCAACAGGTTTTGGGCGTTATGGGACAGATACACCCCGCCGTTGCTTCTGAATACGGTTTGAGCAAGAACACCTACGCCGCTGTGCTATATGTAAAAGAGCTGTTGGAGATAGCTGATAACAGTAAGCAATTCAAAAAGTTGCCCGCATTCCCTGCCCTTACCCGTGACTTGGCTTTGGTTATGGATGATGCTGTTGAAGCAGGCGCGGTTGAAGATATGATCAGGAAATCCGCAGGCAAGGCTTTGGAAAGCATTAAGGTGTTTGACGTTTACAAGGGTGTTGGCATTGCAGAAGGTAAAAAGAGCGTAGCGTTTAGCCTTGTTTTCCGCTTGGCAGATAAAACTATGAACGATGCAGACGCTGACAAGGCCGTTGCAAACATTCTTCGCAGGTTAGAGACAGAGGCAGGTATAACCTTGCGTTCTTAATTTAGCGACTATAGAGTTTACAGTAAGGAGAACAGACTATGAACAACAATATGCAGCCCGACCAAAAGACACAGCAGTTTAACATTTGTAATGACAAAAACGCAGAATTGCGCAAAATGTTAACAGAAGTATATGACGCGTTAAAGGAAAAAGGATACAATCCCGTTAACCAGATAGTTGGTTACATTTTGTCTGAAGACCCCACATATATCACCAACTATAACAACGCCCGCGCCATAATCAGCAAAATGGACAGATACGAGCTTATGCGTGTGATTGTTCAGGACTTTCTTCGTGTGTAAATTTACAGATAAAGGAGATAGAATATGGAAAATGTATTAACCTATAAGGGTAAACCTTTGGTTCGTCAAGGCAATTTTCTGTTTTACGGTCTGCCTACAGATAAGTATATTCTGTTTATGAATATATTGGAATCTAAAAAGAGCGGTAACTTGGATATTGCTACAAAGGTATTGGTGCAAATACAAAGCACCTCCGACACGGCAACCTTTAACGAAAAGGTAATAAAGCAGTGTGAAAAAAGCTCGTTTTTCGATGCATTTGAAATCGGCATGATATGGCTTGAAAGAGAACTTAAGAAGGCATAACTCACCACAAGAAGCGTATTGATTTATTGACAATAAGACAATTACCCCAAGAATCCTGACGGCTTCTTGGGGGCCCCGACAAAAAATACGGGGAGCTTAACAAGGCTCCCCGTATTTTATTTTATTTTTACCTTAAACATCCTTTTTAAAATAGGTCTTAATATCGCAGGCGACTTAAAAATGTACACTTTAATATTACACACCTCCCATCTCATTTTATCAAGACGAAAACGCCCATGCCTAAAATGACCGCGCCCTGTATGCATACTAAAATACCGCCGGGCAAAAAGCTTGCAAGCAGTATTCCTGTCCCGAATGCGCAAGCACAGCCTGCAAGCATCTCATTTCTTACGCACATATAACTTATGCCTCCCCATTTTCATAATACGCACAGCCCATTTTTTTGTTAAGTGGTATTTAAGGCACCGTCTTTGCATAGTATTAAACAAAAAACATTAAAGGAGACGGTTAAAATGAAAGCTGAAACCGCAACCATACAGCTTCCGCGCACAGTTCTGGAAACGGGCGCAGACAAAGATATTGAATTTGAAGGGAATTTGGCAGACTATTTGCCGGGGATAAACCGCGTTATACGTACAGGAGCTAATATTATTCCCGAAGAGACAGTCATTAGTGGCACCAAAGCAGAGGTTAAAGGAAAAGCAATATTCTCCTTGCTGTACGAATCTGATTATAAGGGTAAACTGAAAAGCGAAAAGTTTACAACCGATTTCAGCCAACGCTTTGATATAGGTGAATTGCCCGATGGACAATGTTTTCCGTCGGTTAGTTGCCGTTGCAGCTATGTCGGATGTAAAACACTAAACCCCAGACGATTTGTTCTTAAATGCCGCGCTGACATAAGGCTTGACTTAAAATCTATGCAAAACATCGCAACAATATCTGTTGCTGATTATAAAGATGCGTTCTTTAAATCCGAAACCCACAGTTTTCTTGCACCACACCCAGTCTTGCGAAAAGATTTTAATGTAGAAGAAAGCTTTACGTTAGAGGGAATGCCACCTGTAGCAGAAATAATTTACGCCGCACTGCAGTTTTCAACAGCAGAAGCAAACTTGTCCGATGGTAGCGTTTTAGTGCGATGCAACGGCGTTTTTAAATGCTTGTACGAGGAAGAGGAAGGTAGCGTAAAACTTTTAGAGAGAAGTTTTCCCGCGGCATTCACCATAGATGACGAGATCATAAGCGACGATTGCAAGGTGTTAACAGATATTATCTGCGGCAACTGCGAGGTGCTAAAAGAACAGGATAATTACGGTGAGAACAGAATTGTATCGATGGCGGCTACTGCCATTGTTAACGTAAACATTAAAAAAAAGCAAGAATTGACTACCCCTATTGATATGTTTTTCGAAAGCTACGAATGTGTAAGCAAAACAGAACAATTGACCTATGAGAACACAGAGCTGTTACCAAAGCACAGATTTACCATTGAAAAGATATTTGAAATGCCTGATATGATTTTTGAAAGCTGTGTTGATACAAACGGTGAACTATATATTACAGAAGCTATTGCGGACGGCAAGGGCATAAACATAAAGGGTAATTGCACGCTAAATATTTTAGGGAACAACGGCAATGGATTTTTTGCAAACGACGTAAACATACCTTTTAACGAGTACATACCCATATCGGGTATAGACAAAGACTGCAAAATAAAGTTTACTGAAAAGAGCGTGAACGCCATCGCAGAAATCACCGGCAATGGCAAAATAAATATAAGGGCAACAGCGGATGTCTGCGGTATTTACTGTAAAAAGAACAGCATAAACGCTATAACCGCGGCAGAGATAAACAAGCGAGAATCAGTTGAAGGCGACAGAAAGCCGATAATAATATATTATCCCGTTATGGGTGAAACAGCTTGGGAGATAGGAAAGCGCTATTATAAAAACCCAAAAACTGTAATTACCGGTAATGACGATATATTTGATAAAGATGGCACGGTTGTAAAAAGGGATGCTGTATTGTATATATAACAACGAGTCATGAGACAACCACCCCAAGAAGCCTGACGACTTCTTGGGGGCCCCGACAATCTCCCCAAGAAGTCTGACGACTTCTCGGGAACCCCGACAATCACCCCAAGAAGTCTGACGACTTCTTGGGGACCCCGA
>JAZUQW010000131.1:0-4697 GCA_045605905.1 Eubacteriales bacterium | reverse complement strand
ATAGTCTCAAAATGTGTATCAAAAATAGCGTTATCTGATTCGGTATCAATAAAGCCAACCTCAAGAAGAGTTGCGGGCATATTGGTATTCTTAATTACGTAAAAGTTTGCGGTTTTAACACCCCTGTTCTTGGTCCATACGCCTGACTCAACCATAGAGTTGTGGATGCTTGTGCAAAGTTTTGCACTTGTAGAGGTAGAACTAAGGGCGCTGTAATAGTAGCTTTCAATACCTACAGCACCAACGCCGGAAGCGTTTCTGTGTATACTTACAAAATAGTCAAAGTCGCCGGCGTTAGCAATTGATGTTTTATCTTCAAGCTCTTGGGTAGTGTCATCCGCTCTTACAAGAGCGCAGGTCTCGCCGGAAGCTATTATAAGCTGTGCTACACGAAGTGACAGCCTAAGCACGTCGTCAGATTCTTTTCTGGTGCCAAGCATTGCACCGGGTTGAGCGCCGCCGTGGCCGGGGTCGATAATAAAGGTAGCAGAGTTAATAGTGCCGCCTGTTACGGTGCTTGCCGCATCAGCGTTAATAAACAGCTTATCGGCAGGAGTTACAGCAGCCAAGCTAAGTACAAAGCAAAGGGAAAGGATAAAACAAAAGAAACGTTTCATAAATAATAACCTCCTAATGAATTGTGTGATCAATTACCTGCATTAAAAAGAGCGGTGCATTTTTTTGTATGAACACAAAAAAAGCCCACTGATTATTGAAAATATCACATCTAGATAGCTTTAGTCAATGGGGAAATGTTATAAAAATACAAAGTTTTTTTGTGAGATTTGCACAACTGTGTTTTTGCTATTTGCTATAAGCATCTGCTTCTTACAAAGAAAAAAAGAGTGGCTCAATAAAGCCAAAAGGCTTTATTGCGCCACTCTTTTTGCGGTGGGATTGTTCAGCGTTATTCGTACATCTTGTTAGAACCGTCGCAATGCTTTCTCATTGTGAGATAGTCGGTGGTGTTAATAATCTCGTCGCCTGTAACATCGCCTGCAACATTGAAGGGGTCGGAATACTCATAGTCGCAACCGATAACCTTAATTGCACAAGCAAGGTCGGTGGTGTTGATCGCACCGTCACCTGTAAGGTCGCCGGGAACAACTATTGTTGCGGAAGCGTAAACAGCGCCATTGCTGTTTATGTACTTAACAACGCAGCCGGTACCGCCAACCGAGGTGTCACTCAAAAGCGTGCCGTCGGCAGAGTAAACAGAAACAGTGCAGTTGAAATTTTCAGCAATGGTGGAAGCCTTCGCACCTGCCGCCTTTACGGTAACATAGGTATCATCCAAAGCATAGTCGGAGGACGAGTCCAAAACAAAGTCGGCAGCAGGGTCGGTAACAGTTAAGGTAATATTAGCCACCGTGTATGTATTGCTCTTTTTGGTAACCGCCTGTATGGTGATGGTGTGACTGCCTACGGAAAGATTGTCGTAGGGGATATTGCCTGAAAAGCCGCAATTGGAATAATCGGAATAACCGCTTATTGCATTTTGAACATCGCTTCTTAAAGCGGTGGTAAGGTTGGAGTAGCTACCGCTGTCAACGCTGTATCTGACAGAGCTTATACCGTCTGTATGCAATGTCCACCCCTTAACGGCAAAAACATCGTTGTTTGTTGTTTTAGCCGCTGTTGCGGAAGCGGAAATAGAGCCGTTGGTCTTGCTGCCGCCGCCGGGGTTATCAAGACAGCTTTGATACTTGGTGGTTACAACAGATTTGCCTACCATTGCAAGCATACCGTTAGCTATGGAAACAGCTATAGTCTCAAAATGTGTATCAAAAATAGCGTTATCTGATTCGGTATCAATAAAGCCAACCTCAAGAAGAGTTGCGGGCATATTGGTATTCTTAATTACGTAAAAGTTTGCGGTTTTAACGCCTCTGTTTCTGGTCCATACGCCTGTTGCAACCATAGAGTTGTGGATGCTTGTGCAAAGCTTTGCCCCTGTAGAGGTAGCGCTTACGCCGCTGTAATAGTAGCTTTCAATACCAACGCCGCCAACGCCGGAAGCGTTTCTATGTATACTTACAAAATAGTCAAAGTCGCCGCTGTTTGCAATCTCGGTCTTTTGCGCAAGGGAGTGAGTGGAGTCATCAATCCTTGTAAGTGCGCAGGTCTCACCGGAAGCTGTTATAAGCTGTGCTACACGAAGTGACAGCCTAAGTACGTCGTCAGCTTCTTCTCTGGTGCCGAGCATAGCGCCGGGGTCGCTACCGCCGTGGCCCGGGTCGATAATAAAGGTAGCGGAATTAAGGGTGCCGCCGGACACGCTGGAAGCTGCGCCTGCTTTAACAAATGCTTTGTCTGCAGGTACAATCGCCGCCAAGGACAGCACAAAGCAAAGGGAAAGAACTAAACTGATAATACGTTTCATATCAAAAACCTCCTAAAATGATTATATGTTATTAATAGCTCTGATAAGCAAAAACCTAAAAAATTCAATTCATGACAACATATTTTTTGCTTAAGGTCAATTGTTTATTATACAAAAAACAAGCAGAAGGTTTTGTGATTTTTGCACAAAACTTAAGCTAAAGAAAATTGCAACAACGCGTCCGGGTGAAAAACACGAAGTCCCAAACGGGTTCACCGTTTGGGACTTGCCGTTGCTATCTTATTCTTCGTAAATAGTGCTTGTGCCGTCACAATGCTTTCTTAATACGAGATAGTCCGTAGTGTTAAGCACCTCGTCCCCCGTAACGTCGCCGGCGATATTATAAGGATTGGAGTATTCATAGCTTGCGCCTATAATTTTTATAGAACAAGCAAGGTCGGTGGTGTTAACCGCGCCGTCACCCGTAAGGTCGCCGGGAACTACGATGGTCGCAGAAGCCAAAACGTCGCCTGCGCTGTTCAAATGCTTAACAACACAACCTGTGCCGCCAACGGCGTTGTCGCCCATAAGCTCGCCGCTTGCGGAATAAAGCTTAACCGCGCACTTAAACTCGTCGGAAATAGCGGTTGCTTTAAGCCCCGTGCTGTTAAGAGTAAGATAAGTATCGTCCAAAGAGCAAGGAGAGTTATCAACCAAAACGAAGGTGTAGGGAATCTTCAGGTGAGCGTTAAACAGTAAAGCGTTGCTTGCGAAGCTAACGCCCTGCAAAGAAACCTCCGCACCAACCTCGGTGGTCAAGAAGGTGGCGTAAGTATCAGCCATGCCATCGTGAACTGCTATAATGGGGTTTGCGGTGCTTGCGGTTACGGACTTAACGTCGCCGGAGTTATACTTTGCCTTAACAACGTAGCCGTCGCCCTTTGCTTCAAGAACAAGCACGCCCCAATACAGACTCGTAAAGGTGCCTGTTGTCCACACTTGGCTAGAGGATTCGTACTGGCTGGCGTTTATAGCGGTTATGGGCAACACGTCGTGGTTTTCCGAAGTTTCGGGAATTATCTCAAAGCCCTGTGCGTAAACACTGCTTTGGTTGTATGTATAAAGCTGTGCGTTGAAGGTGTTGGGGTCCACATCCACAACAAAGTTTCCGACAACAGACTTTAAGTAGTGTCTGCCGTTGGCATAACAGAGATAAAACTTTTGCGCATCAGTACCGTTGGAACTCCAAAGCTGCAGGTTGGTGCCGTTTCCGTATATAGCGCTGGCTATGTCTATAACTTTACCATTGGAAGCGGCTATTGTATAAGTGCCGTCGCTGTTACGGGTGAAGTTGAAAACATCGCCCTGCTCTGTTGCCATAACGTTGTCACCGTCTGTAGCAACGTACTTGTTTTTATCGGGAACCTTTATTATAGCGGTAAAGTTGCCGAAGTTGAGGGGAAGCCCACCTTCCACATCCACTCTTTCCATGGAAAACTGCTGAGTTGTGCCATAATTAGCTTGATATATCTGGGCGTTGGTGCCGTCTGCGTCTATATCAATTACATGGGCTTGAACGTAAATGGGTCTGAAGAAATATGCGCCGTCTATATTGTAAATATAAAAGCGCTGTGCTTCGGTACCGTTATCGTTGTAGGTTTGCAGATTTCCACCGTTTTCAGTTGATGCGCCGTTGACATCAAGAGTCTTGCCGTCGCCAAGATTTACTATTTTATATTGGTTGCTACCCATATTGTAGCATATCCAAACTTGGTTGTTGGAATCATTTTTGTCCGCCGCGTAAACGTTGCTGTCTGCGGTATTACAGGTAAGGTAACGACCGCTTCTTGCACCCTTTAATTTTATATAAACGCCGTTGCCTATATCTATGGGGCTGTTTCCGTTAAGCTGATTTGTTACACGCAGATCTACGCTGCCCGGAACCGAGCTGGAGCTGTTCCCCGCCGCATCGTAGGCATAGATATGAGTATGATAAATGTCCTTTGAATTACCGTGCTCGGATATCTTAACGTCGTAATAAGCGGTGGAACCGCTTATGGTACCAACGTGCCAAACAAGGTCATCCTGACCGCCGGTTTCGGTCCACGTGGGGAACTTAACCTGGGTAACCTTTACGTTGTCGCTTACGGTACAGCTTACGCGGTAGCCCGTTGCGGTTTTGTTGGTTATGGTTGCGTTGGAAATGGTAGGCGCTGTTTTATCCGTGTTAACGGATTTGCCAACCATTGCAAGCATACCGTTTGCTATGGAAATGGCTATGGTTTCGAAGTGCGCATCAAAAATGCTGTTGTCGGTAGCAGAGTCGATAAAGCCAACCTCAAGAAGCGTTGCCGCCATATTGGTGTATTTAATT
>JAZUQW010000130.1:0-3679 GCA_045605905.1 Eubacteriales bacterium | reverse complement strand
ATAACCTGTAAACGCAGCTTATTAAGCTCTTCACTAAAGGCGTTCGCTTCCTTTTCTGCGTTTTCTGCTTCTCTTACAGATATAGCAAGCTGTTGTGAAAGCTTTTCCGCTTCAGCTTCGGCAACGGTGAGCTCTGTTTGTTTAGTCTCTGCTTCGGCAGTTAGCAATAGCAACTCTTTGGTTATACCATCGCTGCTATCAGTAAAATGCTTATATCTGCGTTTTTCTTCCTCAAGTCGCATGCTCTCAACGCTGGCTGCGTTAGAAAAACTGTCTCTTTTGCTTTTGGCTACCGTCACTCTAACTGCCAAGCTTTCAACACCGGAGACAAGCTCATCTAATTTATCTTGATACTCTTGTTGCATCTGCATGGCGGCTTTATACTCGGTTTCTTTAGTCTCAATTATGTTCCCTAAACGTTCAATATCAATGCTACGTGTAAGTATACCTACTCGCTTTGCAGATGAACCGCCCGTAAAGCTACCACCTTGATGAATAACCTGGCCGTCTAATGTAACAATACGCAATCTATAACCACAAGCTCTTGCAATAATTGCTGCACTGTCAATATCTGAAGCTACAATTGTTTCTCCTAAAAGCTTTGTAAAAATATCCTTATATTTGGCATGATACTTACATAAATCGCATCCAATACCAATATATCCATCTAAATTTTTAATATTTGTTACATCTGCTTTTAAGCCCTTAACGGTGCTTATAGGCAAAAAGCTTGCTCTGCCGCCGGCAGTTTCCTTAAGATACCTTATACAAGCTTTTGCATCATCTTCATCATCAACAATTATGTATTGAACAGCTGTTGCCAAAGCAGTTTCCAATGCTACAACATATTTCTCATCAGTATTAAGGACGGAAGACACAGTACCGTGCAGAACCGCATTTTTATGTTTGCACAATATTTTGCCTTCTTTTGCTGCGTTTATAACATTTTTAACGCTATCAGAATAACCTTCAAGCAAAGCTTCCATTCGCATAAGGTTTTCTTTTTGCTGCTTTAACGACGCTATATTCAACGCGAGTTCGTTATTATCTTCTTTGATTTTTGAAAGCTCTTTTGCAGCATTATCCACTTCAACAGATGCAGCTTTATGCGCTTCTTCAGCCTCGCTCAAAACACTTTTTGCTAAAGACAACTCTGACTTCAATTTTTCAAATTTATTAGAAATTTCTGCAATTCGGCTTTCAAAACCGCTTATTTCATCAGCGCTGGTAGCAGCGTTACGTTTAGCGTTTTCAAGATTAGCCTTAACAGATGCAAAAGCCGTTGAAACCTTTGTACGTTTCTCCAAAGCTACAGTGTATGCACGTTGCAAATCGTTACGTGCTATTGTCTTTTGTGTATACACAGTACGCTTTTCACGATAGCCCGCTTCAAATTCAACAAACGCCGTTTTTGTTTCTTCAAGTAAAGACTCTGCATTCAAACAAGCAACTTCTGCCGCGCCTATGCTCTCTTCAAGGCGTTCTTTTTCATTAATAGAGTTTTCTTTTTCTCTTTGGCTATCAGAAATCAACTTCTCAAAATGCGTAATATCATTGGCTTTAAGCGCCATTTTACCGTCGGCAGCACTGATTTTTAAGCCTATTTCGCTAATTTGTTTTTCTGTTTCTGAAATCTGCTTGCCAATTTCATTGCCATGAATATATAAGCTATCTGCGCCCGACTCAATGGACGTGATTTTTTCATCAGCGGCAGTTAACGCCTGAGATGCGCCGGCGATAAGCTCTTCGCTTCGATTTAATTCTTCTCTGACTTTATCTATCTTATCAAGCCAAAGACTTATCTCAAGCCCCTTTTTTTCCTCGCTCAATGTGAGATATTTTTTTGCATTTTCAGCTTCTTTTTCCAAAGGACCAAGACGTGAGCCAATCTCGCCCACCAAATCAGCAATGCGCAAAAGATTAGCTTCCGTTGCCGCAAGCTTACGTTCTGCTTCTATTTTCTTGTATCTGAATTTAGAAATTCCGGCTGCTTCTTCAAAAATGCTTCTACGTTCGTCGCCTTTTTGAGAAAGTACTTCTGCGATCTTGCCCTGGCCTATTACAGAATAACCTTCTCTGCCAATACCGGTATCGTAAAAGGCTTCATACACATCTTTGAGTCTAACTTGCTTTTTGTTTAGATAGTATTCACTTTCACCGCTTCTGTAATACTTTCTTGTTACAACTGTCTCTTCGTCACTGCCGTCTTCAGGATCCAAATACAACGACACATAAGTGTAGTTTGCAGAAGTCCGTTTATCCGAACCGGAAAAAATAACGTCTTCCATTTTGCTGCCTCTGAGGCTCTTCATAGACATTTCGCCAAGAACCCACCGTACCGCATCTGAAATATTTGATTTTCCGCTTCCGTTTGGGCCAATAACCGCAGTTATACCTTTATCAAAATTTATGCGGGTCTTATCGGGAAAGGATTTAAAACCCTGCATTTCTAATCCTATTAACTTCAAAATATCATTCCCTTGCTTCGATATTTATTTCTATACTTTCGACTTTATCACTTTTGTATATTTTTACATCTTTAAAACCGTAACGTTCAATTAACCTAATCTTATTTTTACCGTTTAACCCCGCTGTTGCTGAAACCTTTGACCTGTGAACATATATTTTTAATATCTTCCCTTTTGTTTCTTGTGTACCAACAGCATTACAGACAAAACTATATGCTTCTTCTCCGTACACAAGCTCACCTATAGCCGGATGATTGGCTCCGAATGGAGCGGACGACAGTTCCTCTGATGAATGCAGACCTATTCTTAAAATCTCTACGCCTGCTTTTCTAAACACCTTTAGACACTCAAAACTTCTCAAAACCGCTTCTTCGGTAGAAATAGGACTATACTCACCATTTAAGCACTGCTCATAAAGCTTTGTACCTTCAAAAACCACAGTAGGATATATTCGCACAGCACTTGCACCCATTGAAACGATATCCTTTGCGGTTTGAATCTCGTTGTCAAGTGTCGAAAAAGGCAACCCCACCATCATCTGACCAACAAGTTCAAATCCGTTTTCAACAATCATTTTTGCACTGTCAAAGCACACTTGGCGATCGTGCCCTCTGTTAGTGGCGTTTAATACATCCTCGTTTGTGCTTTGAAGACCAAGCTCTATATGTGTAACGCCGTGCTTTTTTAAAGTGTTCAGTATATCGCGGTTAATATAATCGGGTCGTGTTGATAGTCTTATCCCTACAACTTGTCCGTTTTTTACATATTCGTACGCTGTTTTTAGCAATATATGCATCCGCTCTGGCTCGATACCGGTAAAACTGCCACCAAAAAAAGCTATTTGTGCTTCTGCGCCGGCAAGATATTTTAACGAATCGTCAATAACACTTTTTAATCTTTGGGCTTCTTCTTCAATTTGTTCAAACGATAGAGAAAAACCTGTAATTTTTGTTTGAGAACAAAAAGTGCAGTTGTTTTTGCAACCACTGTGTGGTATGAAAAATGGTATATTCTTGTGTTTTTTCATAAAAAACTACTCTTCACCAAAAAAGCCAAGTGCTATTTTAGCCGCTTGTTGTTCGGCTTCACGTTTCGTTCTTCCGCACCCTTCGCCCAAATGATTACTGTTTAAGTAAACAGCCGTTTTAAATATCCTGTCATGAGGTGGACCTATTTCTTCAATAAGCTTGTACTCCAAAACCTCTTCGGGT
>JAZUQW010000129.1:0-7897 GCA_045605905.1 Eubacteriales bacterium | reverse complement strand
CTACAATACGTCCTAATTATACTTTGATTTATAAAGTAGATGTGATGGGCGGCTCGATAGCAACAGAAGATGTAAAGGAATATTACCTTGCCGGTGATGTAATAACAATAACGGCAGATGATCCTACCGACGGATGGCAGTTCGATTGTTGGGAAGTGGTTGTTGGCGGTGTTTTGGCAGATTCTACCGCAAAAACCACCGAATTGACTGTAAACGGCGATGTAATAGTGAACGCTTTATATGTTGAAATTTCCAAGGACGAATCGTCGGAATACGAGCCTTCTGAAGAGGAATCGTCAGAATACGAATCTTCCGAGGAAGAATCATCAGGGGATGAATCCTCCGAAGTAATAGAAACAAACGCTTGTACTGTTACCGATATGACCGTTGTTTATAACAATATAACACAGAAAGTAAGTTATACTGTGGAATATAACGGGGTTGTTCTTCCTAACCAAAGTTATATATTTATGCTTTTTGACGGGAACGGAGGCTTGATAAGCGCACCTACCGTTATGGGCAGCCAACTTGTTGTTAACGGTAATAGGTTTACCTACAGCTATCACGTGACTTCTTCCGTAATCGCAGATGCGGTGCAACCCTTGTTGGGTTCTGTAAGGAGCGCATATCCTAATGTGATAAGCCCATATCAAACAGTAGTAAGTTATGACAGCACTCCTATTTTGGGTGATGTAAACAGGGATGGATATGCGGATAATCTCGATTCTGCTTATATTCTTCGCTACGACGTAGGTTTGATAGAACTGGATGAACAACAGTTTGCGGTTGGAGATGTTAACGGCGACGGTTTTGTGGATAGCTTAGATGCGGCACAAATACTAAAATACGATGCCGGTATTATAGATCAACTTCCGTAAACTATTTGTAATAAAATACAGAGATTCAACTGCTGTTTTTTGTTTACTATTGACAAAGTGTTGCTTGTGTGCTAAAATGTTTGCAGAGTGAAGAGTGGTTTTTCTGCGTGCATTAAAACTTGCTCAAATAAAGAAAAGGAGTCTTCTTATGTTCAAAAAAACTCTTTCCGGTTTGATGGCGCTTTTGATTATCGTTGCAATGGCAATCAGTGTGTTTGGCACAATTGTTTTTGCCGCCGACTATGCTACTTATGACCTTGCGTTGACAATAGATAAAGCTACAGGCAACGCAGTTCTTAAAGTAACTTTACCCGCAGGTGTTGCAAGTGGTAAAATAGTAATTCGAACTACCGACAAATTAACTCTTGTTGATGGCAGTCTTGCCTCAAGCATAAGCGAAACCAAGTATGAAGATTATGATAGAGAAGGCATAGAAGGGCTTTCTGTTACCTTCGCCAAAAACGGTACTTATGATGCGGGCACTGAGGTGCTTACCGTTTCCTTTACCGTTAACTGTGCTGCGGATGCTGTTACCGTTGATGATTTTAATGCAGTGCTTTGGAATCTTTCCAACGGTAGCGTAAGACTGGCTACCGATGCAGACGGTGACGTTAACAAAACAATAACCGTTATAGAGAATTACACCGTTACCTTTACAGTAAGCAACGGCGGCTCTCTTGTAGGTGATACGGAAATAAGCGTACCCGCAGGCACCGATATTGACAGTATTCTTCCCACCGTTGAAAACGGCGGCCTTGTGATTGATGCAGGTTACGCATACAAGGCATATACCGTTACCGAAGGTGAACTTGCAGACAACGCAGTTGCGGGTGATTTGACCGTTAATATAGAACTGTACCTTATTGGTGACGTTAATTATGACGGTTACGCAGATAACTTGGATGCCGCAATAATCCTTCGTTACGATGCATTGCTCGTGGATTTTGATGACGACCAAAAGATTATAGGTGACGTTACTTTTGATGGTTTGGTAGACAGTCTTGATGCTGCTAACATCCTCAAGTACGATGCCGGTATTATTGGTCCCTTCGTACGTCCTTAACTCATAAAATAATAACAATCCGCCCGCTATGCGGGCGGATTGTTATTTATCGGGGTCCCCAAGAAGTCGTCAGATTTCTTGGGGTAATTTATCGGGGTCCCCAAGAAGTCGCCGGATTTCTTGGGGGTGTTTACTTTATATGTGTGTTTATATAGTTTTTAATAGTTCTGCAAGCTCGTCAATAGTTTGGTCAAACAGGGTAAGAGCGTTCTTTACGGTTTCCGGCTTGGTGAGGTCAACACCCGCAACCTTAAGCTCTTCTATAGGATAATCACTGCCGCCCAAGGTAAGGAACTTCAAGTATCCCGTTGCATCGCCGCTATCCAAAATGTTCTTTGCAATGGCTACCGCGCTGGAAAATCCGGTTGCGTACTGATATACATAGAAAGCAGAATAAAAATGGGGAACATAAGACCACTCATTTGCCATAATATCATTGATATCGGCGCCTTCATAGTATTTGGAGATAAGCCCCTTGTAAAGTGTTGAAAGGCTTTGCGCCGTAAGTGCTTCACCTTCTTCACACATCCTGTGTGTCTCACGCTCGAACTCCGCAAACAAAGTTTGACGGTACAGTGTGGTACGAAAACTCTCCAAAAAGTGGTTAAGCACATAAGCGCGCCTTTTGGGGTCGCTTTCCGTCTTAAGCATGTGCATTGTTAAAAGCACTTCGTTAACGGTGGACGCAACCTCTGCAACCATAATACTGTAATTATGGTTAAGAAAGCTTTGTGCATCAGAGGACTTATAAGAGTGCATCGCATGACCCAATTCGTGGGCAAGGGTAAAGGCGTCATCCAAAGTATCTGTATAATTCAATAATACATAGGGATGAACTCCGTGTACCCCGCAGGAAAACGCTCCGCTTCTTTTGCCTTTATTCTCGTATACGTCTATCCATTTGTTGTTAAAGGCTTGGTCAAGCAGCTTTGCGTATTCGTCTCCCAAGGGCTTAAGCGCTTCTTTTACCAGATTAACCGCCTTTTCATAGGGCATTTCAAACTTTACATCCTCTATCATTGGAGTGTAAAGGTCAAACATATCTATTGTCTCAAGCCCCAGCACCTTTTTGCGTAGTTCCAAATACTTGCGCATATATGGCAGGCTGTCGTGTACTGCTTCAATCAAGCTGTCATATACGGATTCGGGTACGTCGTTATTAAACAGCGCCGATTCTCTTGCACTTTTGTATCCGCGCACATCCGCAAAGTAGCAGTCAAGCTTAACGTTTCCGCTGTACAGCTCTGCAATGGTGTTTTCAAATTTTTTAAATGTATTGAAATATGCATTAAAAGCCGCTTCTCTAACACTGCGAACAGGGCTTTCACGGTAAACGCTGAAATTGCCGTTGCTTAACTTAACCTCGTTACCGTTTGCGTCTATGATGGAAGGAAATTCCAAATCTACATTGTTAAGCATAGAAAAAGCGTTATCCGGTGTTTGCGCCGCATCAGCCAATTTAGCAAGCATCAGCTCTTTGTCTGCAGAAAGCGTGTGCTCTTTTGCCTTAACCACTTTTCGCAAGGAAAACAGCTCGTCCTTAAGTATGGGGTTGGCAACTATGGCTTCAAACTTCTCTTCGGGTATAGCAACTATCTCCGGGTTGAGAAATGCCGCCGCAGATTGAAGTTTTACCACAAGCCCCATAGCTTTTGCTTCCATTGCCTGATAATTCGGGTCACCCGCATCGGTGGATTTTTTAAGCATGGGATACAGGTAGCAAAGCATAACCTTTTCTTCTGCTTCACACATAAGACCTATGCCTTTTTTCATATCTTCAGCACTGTTGCCCAAGGTTCCCTGAACTTCGGAAACCGCATTAATGGCAAGCTCTGCATCGGCACAAGCCGATTCCCATGCTGAATCATCTTTAAATATATGGCTTAAATCCCACAAATATTCGGGGTTCATTTCGTTTCTTGTTTTCATTGACATCTCCTTATTTTAAGCCGTATTCTTCGGCCAAAGCCTTAAATGCGGGAAGTGCGCTTTCTATTTGCTGCGTGGATACGCAGTACGAAATTCTTACATAACCCGGGCAACCGAAAGAGTCAGAAGGAACCACTAAAAGCTCTTTCTTTTTGGCGTTTTCGCAAAAAACAGATGCATCCTCTTCAGGCGTTTTCAAAAACAGATAGAACGCGCCGTCGGGTTTAACACATTTATAGCCGTAGTCGCAAAGGGCGTTGTAAAGCAGGTCGCGATTGTGTTTGTATACCGAAACATCTGCTGTCTGTCCCAAGCATCTTGCGGCAACATATTGGAACATACAGGGCGCACAAACATATCCCAAAGCTCTGCCCGCACCGCAGATAGCCGCATAAACGTCTCTTTCGCAATCCATTCTGGGAGAAACCGCTATGTATCCTATACGCTCGCCGGGTATAGATAGGGATTTACTAAAGGAGTAACAAACAAGGCAATTATCATACTACTTGGTAATAAATGGAACAACTACGCCATCGTAAACCAACTCTCTGTAGGGCTCATCTGTTATTAAATATATAGGATGTCCGTATTCCTCACTTTTATTCTTAAGAACGGCACACAAGGTCTTAATGCTTTCTTCGGTAAGTACCACACCGGAGGGGTTGTTGGGGCTGTTGACAATAACGGCTTTGGTGTTTGCATTTATCGCCGCTTTAAAGGCGTTGCCGTCAACTTGAAAATCCTCTGTAGGTGCCAAAGCAACAAATTTTGCGCCGGCGCTTTCGGAAAACACGCGATATTCGGGGAAAAACGGGGCAAAAGCTATAACCTCATCACCGTCACACACCACGGCGTTAAGACAAATAGTAAGGCTGGCGGCGGCACCAACGGTCATATAGATGCTATCTGCGGTAAAGCTTTCACCGTGGTTTTTGTTAAGATAATCCGCTATTGTCTTGCGCACACCTGCATCACCTTGAGCAGAGGAGTAGCCGTGAAGCTGTAAAGAGCTCATTTCTTCCGTAAGTGCTTTTATTGTTTCGTTAACACAGTCGGGGGCAGGAACAGAAGGGTTGCCTAAACTAAAATCAAAAACCTTATCCTCTCCGATTTCTGCCTTGCGCTTTTTGCCGTATTCAAAAAGCTCGCGTATTACAGAACGCACCTTTCCCAATTGTTCCATTTTTTTGTTTATCATGATAAACCCACCTTTCAGTTTTGCTTTCTTACAGTTTTGTATTCGTCATAATATTTGTAGTACGGACATTGTGCCGTGTTACCTGTTATAAACTTAAGCATATCGTCCTCATCAAGTCCGCGCACACAGCCCTCTGTATCCGTTTCGTCGTCATAATCAAAGTATTCGCAACTAATGCATCTGTTTTCCATAACAGCTCCTATAATAGCTCCTATAATAGCTCAAATCCAGGCTCTTCCAATACGGGGTAGATGTCGTGGTCATTAAAATGCCACCACTCATTAACATATCCCCAAAAACCTGCCTGTTCCATAGCGGCCTCCAGCAGAAGAATATTTCGCCTCGGCTCTTCTCCTATGCGGTCGTATTCCCTTTTTGCGCCACCGCTGAAATCGTCGAAAGGGGAGGGCATTTCCATAGCTTTACCATCCGTTGTCACCAAAGTAACATCCACAGTGCTTCCCCTTGTGTGTTTGGAAAACCCGCGCCGTGGATCAGCAACAAAATCATCGTCAGGCATAGCCTCCCACATAATAAATTGGGCGGCGGCAGGGCGGTAAGCGTCAAGTATCATCAAGCTTGCCCCATGTTTTCGCAAGTACTCTTGTGCAGACTTAAGCTTCATTGTGGTGCCGTAACGTAAATACGCATCCTTAAAGCTATATAAACTTCTTCCCGTAAAATTATCTTCTCTGCTGTAAGGTAAATCTACATATATATCAGGTATGTAATCCTTGATTCTTACAAGCGTTTCTTTATCGACCAAATTATTCCACCCCACTTAAATCAAATTCCGGTATAAAACTCTCACCCACAGGGTCACCAAGTTGAAAAAAGCCTTGCGTTATGCCTATCTTCTCGGCGTATTCCGTAATCTGCGCGTACTCTTCATCATAAAGCGGTCTGTTCAACTCATCAGGCATACAGCGCTTTGGCGGAGTGTATTGCTTCATTATACTTATGTATATTGCGTTCCCGTATCGTCTGTGTAAAAAACGCAAAACAGCCTTGCTGTCCTCTATACATCCGGGTAACACCAAATGGCGCACAAGCACTCCTTTTGTCATTAATCCGTCTTTAAATACAGCGCCGCCCTTTTGCAGCACCATTTCATCTACTACCGCTTTGGCAACTTCAAAATAGTTCTCTGCGTTGGAATACCTCTTGCTTAACTCACCGCTTACGTACTTAAAGTCGGGCATATAAACATCCACTGTATCTTCAAGAAGGCATATTGTGTTTGCGTTTTCGTATCCACTGCTGTTCCACACGATAGGTAGCTCCAACCCTTGTTTTTTTGCTTTGTGTACAGCTTCTTTTATATGTAGCGCAAAATGGGTCGGCGTAACAAGGTTAATATTATGTACACCTTCGTTTTGCAAACGTAAAAATATGTCAGCAAGTTTGTCGGTGGTAACCTTTTTGCCTATGCCGTTGTTTGATATGGCTCCGTTTTGGCAAAACACGCACTTAAGATTGCATCCGCTGAAGAACACAGCGCCGCTCCCCATAGAGCCCGATATACAAGGCTCCTCCCAATAATGAGCAGCAGCACGAGCCAACCGCACTGTATCGCCTTCGCCGCAAACACCCACAAACTGTTTGCGGTCAACATCGCAGTCCCGCGGGCAGATGCTACATTTACACATAAAGTCATCAACCTTTCATTATTATATTATATCACAGTTTCATCGTCAAATCAATACAAATATGCTTTGTGTTAATAACACCAAAATACATCTTTTGTATAAAGACTTTATGTAATTATTGACATAAAATATTTTTTAAAAAAGTATTGACAAAAAGCAAACGTCACTATATAATATAAATGATTATAGGGTAACAATCTTTGCGTGGGGGCAGCCGCTCTGCCTCGCCGTCGCTTTCGGTGTGGCGGGCGCAGTTGCTTTGCTAACCCTGTAATTCACGGGGGCGCTTCGGCGCGTACCGTGCTTTGCACCAGGTATAATGGTGGTTGGCCGTGGGGCTTGCTCTTCGGTCAGTCCGGTTATGCTGCTCTGTTAGGGTGCATCCGTTGCGGCTTTGTCGCAGTTGTGCTTGTCCTTATCAGGGCAAAAAGGAGGGGGTTACGCAATTAAAACAAAACCTACGCATCAAAACTCATTTATCCCAGGCAAAACAAATTTATTTAATCAAGGAGAAAGAACAAAAATGAGAAAGATTATCGCATCTCTTCTCGCTGTTGTTATGGTAGTTTGTGCTTTCAGCACCATGTCCGTTTCCGCAGCAGAAGGCAACCTTTTCGCAGGCGCTACCTATACTGCAACTTATAATGCTTTCCTTGGTAGCAATACTGACAACGATTCCGTTTTACTTAACGACGGTGCTTTCCGTGGCGACGGCACCAACGCTTGGAGTGGCGACAGCGGCGTAGCTGGTGTTACTGTTGAATATGCAGGCACCGCTGCTATCACTACCATCGAATTTGCTCTTGCTGAAGCTACCGATATCGGTTCCATCGTTTTCAAGGGCGCTCGTGACGCTACTGCTCTTTCCAGCGGTAACAGACACTTCATGGTTGTTAAGATTGAATACTCTGCAGACGGCGAAACCTATGTTGACGCAGCTGCTGACACCACTCGTGAAGTTATAGCTGACGCTCCTAAGATGGCTGATGCAGACGGCAACGAATTTGATCAATTCTTTGATTATACTTCTGCTGTTTCCATCACCGGCGCTACCAAAGTTAGAATAATCCTCACCACCACCAAGTACGTTTTGCAACTCGATGAAAACGAAGCTTACGCTCCTACCGCTGGTGGCGACAGCTCTGAAGAATCTGACGCTCCCGTTGTTTCTGACGACGCT
>JAZUQW010000128.1:0-11841 GCA_045605905.1 Eubacteriales bacterium | reverse complement strand
CTTAATCTTTTCGATATTGGGTATCTGGTCAAGGCTTGTAAGCTGGGTCATATCGTTTGCAAACTTAAAAGACTCCAAGCTGTAGTAGGGCATATAAGCGGGGTTGTTTTCAGCAGAATAACCATACATGCTGTACATCTGGTAATAGTACTGATAATAAGAGTAGGTGTTTCTGGTGGTATAGCCGCTAAGTTGCAATACTTCCAAATTGCTGAACATTTCTAAAACATCGAGGGAATCAAACTCATAAAATATAACCAAGTGGTCAGGTATTATCTCTTCTTCCGCATCTTCGTGCTGTTTGTCAGCGGCAAGGTCGGAAAGATAATTGTGGTTTACATAATATTCGGTAAACTCTTCGGTACCCAAAACTACAGCAGGGTAGTAGGGGCCGTTGCTATTAGAATCTTTATTAAGCTCACTTCGGTCCTCATATACCGTGTATACAAATGAAGTGTATTTTTCAAGCATGGCCTTATCTATGTATTCGGGCAGTGTATCTCTACCTGTTTTTTCGGTAATCGCTACTGCCAAAGCAGATAAAAACTTGTCTTTTTTATAGTCGTTGATAACTTCTTGGCTTATTTGTATTTCTTTGTGGAACTCCAACTTAAAATCCAAGGCTTTGCCATTCAAGTTGATAATACTTGCAAGGCGCTTTGCCTCGCTTTCCTCTTTTTCAAAATCAGGGCTGGAGATTATAACGCTGTTGCCTGTGATTTTTTCTTCAACAATCGGTTGTGAGATAAGATTTTCACCGATATAGATTGCGAGATAATTCTTGCCTTCAGGCTTTTGGGCTATCACCTCGGTGACTTCTGCAAACAGCTTCTCTCCTTCAGGTGTAAGCGTTAGCTGAACAATAGGCTTGAATGTGACGCCGTCTTCCATCGTAAAAGTAAAGGATGCTTCCTTAACAGAGGTGTGATCCATAACGATTTCATCGTCACTGTTTCTAAAATGCAGCAAGCCGCTTGTATGTGCAGCGCATTTTTCTGCGTAACCGATAATGTCCTCGGGCGTGACCGTGCTGTCCGCCCCAACATACATAAGGTCGTTTTCCAAAAGCTTTACAGTATGCCTTTCTGCGTATTCGTCAGAATATACTCCTATGGACAAAAAATACTCTGCAAGCAACATGTCGCCATCGCTTAAGGTCTTGCCTTCGCTGTCATATACTCTAAACAAATAGTTTTTTTCGCAATCTGTATATTCTGCATATTTTATATCGCTTGTTACATTATTGTCGTCAACCGTGTCGTTTTCGCCGCTGTTTGTCTGAACGTCGATGTTTTCATCATTGTGTATTATTTTTCCTTTGTTTTTAGAGGCACATGCCGCAAAGCAAGTAAGCACTGTTGCCAAGCACATAAGCAACGTTAATGCTTTTATTGTAAATTTCATAATTATCCTCCTAAAACGCGTTCAAAAACGTTTTTTTGGGCACCACAAGGTTCACAGCTTGATTGTGGTTTTGTACGGTAATTCTTTTGCCGGCTTCAAACTTTTCGCCATCCACGGTGAAGTATTGGGGAGTGTCAAACAAAAGGTCTACCTTTGCCGCATGGCACAGCTTTATGCAACTGCAGTTTAGCCTGTTGGATAGTATGGCTGTTATCAGTTCTGCTGACTCTTTAATATTGGAGGGCTTTTTGACCAGCATAAACTCAAAGGTACCATCATTGAAATAAACGGCATTTTTATTAAGCTTTACCAATCCGCCCACAGAGGTGGTGTTACTGACAGAAGCGTAAATAAAATCACCTTCAATCCGCTTGCCGTCAAAAACCGCCTTTAGCGAGAATGGCTTTATTCTCGCAAGATATTTAGAGCCTTCCAATATATAAGCAAAATGCCCCAATGAATTTTTCAGCTTTTGGGGTGCCGAGTAAGAAGCGCCCGTAAAAGCACCTGTCGCTGCTATATAAGAAAAATATTTTTCGTTTATACTGCCCAGGTCGTGAGGGCGTATCGTACCGTTAAGTATGGCAAGTGCAGCAAGCTTTGGGTTTCGAGGAATGTTAAGGTTGGCGGCAAAATCGTTGGTGCTTCCCATCGGGATGTACCCTACCGGGGTTGCAGTGCCGCTTCCATAGACTCCGCTTAAAACTTCACTTAAAGTGCCATCGCCACCGCAGCAAACAACAAGGTCGTATAAAGAGCAGTTGCGTTTTACGTATTCTGCAGTGCCCGTTTTTTTTGTTGGGTATACCGTAACTTTGTATCCGCCTTTGTTGAAAATGGATATAAGGTCAAACAAAACCTTTTTTACGGTGCATTTACCCGCTTTTGGGTTTGCAACCAACAGTAAAGAGCGGTTTTCGGTTGAAATCATATCAATACACTCTCCAAATTAAAGTTCACAGGGGCTTTTAATGCCTTTTTCGGTTATAAACGCCGTTATAAGTTCGGCGGGTGTAACATCAAAGGCGGGGTTGTATATTTTTGCTTTTTCAGTAACCATGCTTTTTTCGTACCAAAGCGAGCGCACTTCATTTGCACTCCTTTGTTCTATTATTATATCCTTGCCTGTGGGAGTGGAGAAATCCACAGTGGAGTAAGGAGCGCATACATAGAAGGGAACAGAAAAGTGTTTGGCGAGTATCGCAAGCATATGCGTGCCTATCTTGTTTGCCGCATCGCCGTTTGCGGCAACGCGATCACAGCCTGTAAATATTGCGGCGACCTTTCCTTTAGCCAAAACAGAAGCCGCCATATTGTCACATATAAGCGTGGTGTCAATGCCGTTTTCCGTAAGCTCAAAGGATGTAAGTCGCGCACCCTGTAGCAGGGGGCGTGTCTCCATAGAGAAAACCGAAATCCTTTTGCCCTCTTCGGCGGCAACGTATACAGGGGCAAGTGCTGTGCCGTATTCCACCGCCGCCAAGGCACCGGCGTTGCAAACTGTCATAACCGTGTCGCCGTTATTTAAAAGGCTTGCGCCATATTCTCCTATAGCTTTGCATACGGCAACATCTTGTTCTTCTATTTCGGAAGCCCTTGTCTTAAGTGAGTAAAGTATTTCTTCTACAGTGCAACTCCTTTTTGCATCCGCACACAAAAGCATTTCCTCAAGTGCCCAAGACAGGTTTCTTGCGGTAGGGCGTGTAGAGTTAAGCGTTGCGGCGTCTTCCTTCAGCTTTTGCAAAAACAGTTCGGTGCTGTCTGTGTTGTATCTCGCCGCCAAACAATAAAGCCCAATGGCAGCGGCAACGCCTATGGCAGGCGCACCTCTCACGCGAAGTTTTTTTATGGCTTCACACATAGCCGCCAAGTCGGTTAGCTTTAAAAGCTTAAGCTCGGTGGGTAAAAGGGTTTGGTCAATTATTACAAGCTCTGCCTTTTCGGCATCAAGTGTTACCGTGCGCGGCAATTTGTTGTTTGCTAACATCTTTTAATTATCTCACTTACCAAGCCGCCCAACACTAAACTGCGTTGTCTGCCTGTTTCAGCTACTTCCTCCATTGTCAACTTGTTGCCTGTTATACCCGCCGCCATATTGGTTATCAAAGACAGGGTCAAAACCTTAAGCCCGCAATGTACGGCCGCTATTACTTCGGGCACCGTTGACATACCTACCGCATCGGCACCTAAAATTCTAAATGCACGTATTTCCGCCGGGGTTTCATAGGAAGGACCTGTACATGCAATGTATACGCCTTTTTTAAGCTCTATCCCCAAATCTGCGGCACATCGCTCTGCAATCGCCCTTAATTCCGGATTGTACGCATAGGTCATATCGGGAAACCTTACGCCAAGCTCGTCATCATTGGGTCCCATAAGAGGGTTGCGCGCTTGAAAGTTTATGTGGTCTTCCACCAACATAATGTCGCCAACCTTAAAGGCGGTGTTTATGCCGCCCGTTGCGTTGGTAAGGAAAATTTTTTCCGCACCAAGCTTGCGCAACACGCGGAGAGGGAATACGGAATCGGCAGGGGAGTGCCCTTCGTAAAGATGCAGTCTGCCATCCATGCAAGCAACGCTCTTTCCCTCAACGGTACCAAGAATCAATCTGCCGTTGTGGTACGGCGCTGTGGATACGCCAAAACCGGGTATATCGCCGTAGGGGATGATCGCTTTTGCATCAACACGGTCTGCAAATCCGGCAAGACCGCTGCCAAGCACTACAATAATCTCGGGCTTAAAACCACCGGAAAGTTCGTTTATCTTATTACAAGCTTCAGTATAGTTTGCCATAATTAACCTCCTAATTTGTCGGATATTCTTTTTGCTCTTACCGCTGTCTCATAACGCGCTTTTTCAATGTCTATTGTGGTGTACTCACCGTGGTCGTAAAGTACCTTGCCGTCGCAAATAGTCATTACAACATCACTGCCCTGTGCGGAGTAAACAAGGTTTGCACACATATTATGTACAGGACTTAAGTGGGGCTTATCTGTGTTCAAAATGGTAATATCCGCCTTGAACCCTTCCTTAATGAGTCCGCAGTCCTTGCGTCCTTGGGATATAGCACCAGCTCTTGTAGCCGCATACAAGGCCTGCGCCGGAGTAATAAGCGTGGGGTCACCGGACAAAGCCTTGTTCATAGTGGCATAAAGCTTAAGTTCTTCAAACAGGTTAAGGTTGTTGTTGCTTGCGGCACCGTCGGTACCCAAACCCACATTGATACCTGCTTTAAGCATAGATGCCACGTTTGCAAACCCGCTTGCCAGCTTAAGGTTGCTTATAGGATTATTGGCAACGGAAACGCCTTTTCTTGCAAGTATTTCAAAATCCTCGCCCTCTAAATGCACGCAATGGGCGGCAGTACACGGAACATCAAAGGCGCCCAGGCCTTCGAAATATGCCGCCGGGGTCACGCCGTGCCTTTGCTTGCATTCTTCGTGCTCTGCCTTGGTTTCGGACATATGTAAATGCATATTCATACCATATTGCTTTGCCATGTCTGCTGCCGCCTTTACAACGGTGGGATTGGTGGTGTATTCCGCGTGCACAGCCATATCCAGCTTAAAGCGGGTGCTGTTCTTTATTCTGTTATCCGCAAGACATTGCATATATTCTTTGTATTCCCCAAGGGAAGTAATATCGGTGTTGCCGAAGCATACAATTGCGTTAGAAGCGTTCATTTTAAGACCACTTACCTCGTTGGCCTCAAAAAGACGCGGTAGCTTAAAATACATTTCCGTAGAGCTTACACAGCCAAAACGCAAAAGCTCTGCTTGAGCCATAAGAGTAGCATGATATATATCGTCACCTGTTATTTCCGCCTCAAAGGGGAACACCCTTGTATTAAGCCAATCGTTAAGAGCAAGGTTTTCCGCATACCCGCGCAACAGCACCATGGGCAGATGAGTATGTATATTATAAAACGCAGGCATTGCGGTAAAAGCGCTGCCGTCCTTTACGGTTTTGTATTCTGCCTTGGGTGGTTCTTTGGAGATATAATCGATAACCTCACCGTTAATGCCCAAATACATATCGTTTTTTATTTCAAAATTTTCGTCAACAAGGCTTATGTTCTTAAAAAGGATACTGCTCATAAAACAAACTCCTCCAAGTTAGGATAATATATACTAATTATATCACAAGCTGCCGTAGTTTTCAAGATGTATATTATATGCGTTTTGCAAATTGGTTGCAAATTAAAATAGTACTTGAAATTTTGAAAATCCTGTGATATAATCTACTAACAAGGAAAATAGGATTTGTATATATTTGTAACAACCCGTTTTTCATCAAACACGTACTTGAAAGGAAGTGCATTTTAATATGAATAAGTATTTTTACGGCGTATGGGTTGCTAGCGTTAATAATTTGGATTTCCCTTCCGCACCGGGCATCCCTGTTTCTCAAATGAAGGATGAGTTGGAGGATATTATAGCTACCTCCAAAAAATCCGGTCTTAACGCAATACTGTTTCAGGTAAGACCCGCATCCGACTCTTTGTATAAGTCTAAACTTTTCCCCGTTTCCAAGTATCTCACGGGCACTCAAGGTTCCGAATTGCCTGAAGGCTTCGATCCTCTTGACTATATGGTTACCCGTTGCCATGAGGAAGGTATAGAGCTGCATGCATGGCTTAACCCTTACCGTATTACTCTCGGCAGTGCAGAAAAGCCCAACCAAGACCTGTCTGCGCTTTCCGAAAACCATCCTGCAAGACTTCATCCCGAATGGGTTGTTGCATATCCCGACGGTAAGCTTTATTTCAATCCCGGTATTCAAGCTGTACGTGACCTTATAGTTGACGGCGTCCGCGAGGTTGTGGAAGGTTATGCAGTTGACGGCATACATTTTGATGACTACTTCTATCCTTATCCTATGCGTACCGAGGTTGACGGCGTTTCTGTAGTTATTCCTTATGACGATAAAAAGGAGTATGAGGAAAGCGGTTGCGGTATGTCTCTTGACGATTGGAGAAGAGACAATGTTAATAAGCTTATAAAGCAGTGCTATGATGCAATCCACGCTATTCGTGACAATTGCTCTTTCGGCATATCTCCCTTTGCGATTTGGCGCAACAAGAGTGACGCTTGCCCCGAAGGTATGGAGACTAACGGTCTTGAATGCTACTCTGCCCTTTATGCAGATTTTACCGCGTGGGTAGAAGGGGGCTATATCGATTACATTAATCCCCAAATTTATTGGAAGTTTGACACAGCAGTTGCTCGTTTTGGTGTGATTCTTGATTGGTACGACAAGTATATGGAAGGTAAAAACATAGGCCTTTATGCAGGCCATGGCCTTTACAGATGCGATGCTGAAGGTTGGGAACCTGATGAGATACCCAATCAAATCGACTACTGCAAGGAGAAAAATAACTGCAACGGCAGTGTGTTCTTTGGTTATTCTAAACTCAAAGAAAATGCTTTGGGCCTTTGCGAAGTGATTGCCAAAAAGGCATAGCTATTTAGGAGGTAATTATTATGGCAAAAAGACTGTTTAGTTTTGTTTTGGTTTTGCTGATGCTTGTAAGCTGCTTTGTAGCTTGCGGTAAAGACGACGAAAAGGAAGAATCCAAGGCGCCCGCTCAAAACAATAGTGATGAAGTCGCTTTTGAAAGCCTTACCGACAACAGAGAAAAGCTCGTATACCTTTCCGGCGGCGTAGATGACTATGTTAACTATGACGATAAGATATACGGTGTGTTGGGCGTAGAGGATGAAGATATTGTTATCCCCACCATTGCCGAAGACGCTGTGGTTAAGATGGCTCTGCAGGCACAGCTTACGGAACTGTCTGTGGGCGGCGAAGATATTTTGGAAAAACAGTTTGGCGGTCCTATGGGTGTTGCTTTTAACGCCCTTACCGACGGCTTGCGTTTAAATATGGATGCTGCTGTAAATATAGCGGGTATGAATATTGATTTGGATGTTAAAGCAGGCGAAAACGGCGTGCTTGTAACCTCTCCGTTTGTTTTCCAAAATCCCTTGTACGTAAGTGGTGAGTATCTTAATGGTTTGGCAGCGGGCTTTTCCAACTACAGTGCGATAATTGAATCTGTAGGCTCTTTGTCCGCGGACCTTGCAAATCTTGCAGAAGATGCAACCTTTGCGGCTTATCTCCGCACCAAAGCGGTAGAGCTTATTCCCGAGGATGCTGTTGAGGCAACTAAGGCTACTATCAGCGGCGACTATATTAACGGCGATGCAGAGACCGATTGTATCGTTCTGACCATGAACGGTGATGAACTGTCTGTTCTTATCAGCAGCCTTCGTCAGTCTTTAGAGAACGACGCAACCTTTAAGGCGCTTTCTGCAGGCCTTATAAAGAGCATATCCGGCCTCGTTGCTGCAGGCATAATTGCGGCTGAAGGCGACGGCGCTACTCTTACCGATACCGAGCTTTATGATGCATTGTTTGATTTTACCGATGACCTTGCAGAAGAGCTTAAGGGCAATACTGATTTGACCATTATCTTCAAGCGTTATTTTCTTAACGGCGTAGATTCCCGTTGGGATATTGAAATATCTGAAAAAGAAAACACCGGCTACATTTCTTTTTGGGATATTTATGTCGATAACGCTAACGACTACGGCTTTGTATTTAAGATTGACGGTGAAGAGATGTTAAGCCTTAAAGGCGGCAGCGCAGGCGACAGTGCTGATGTTTCTTTCAAGCTTAACGAGAACGACACCGATTATGAAATGAACGACGACGGTATGTATGAGGAAGCTGATGTTATCGCAACCGTTATGTCCTTTAGCATGAAGAGAAACGGCAAAGATTATGAGCTTGATCTTAACCTCATGGATAGACTAAAGGTGGATTATGAGCAGACCAACGGTCACTTTGATGCGATTTTGTACATCGAAGAGCAAACCGTAGAAGCTGACGGCACCATTATCGAAAAAGATAACGGCGTTACCGTTAATGCAAGAATTGAGCTGGGTGATAATGATTTGGAAATCACCTTTGATCGTACAAACGAAATAACCGAGACCAAAATTTCTCAAGAAAACGAGATAAAGGTTAAGGTTGAAGTTGACGGTACCATTACCGTTGCAACACTTGAGCTTAACGCAGTTATCGATACCGATAGCGGTGAAACCATCATTGACCCTGTTCCCGATGACGATGCCTTTGTTGTAGACGGCGAGGATGACCTTGAAAATATCTTCAGCAACTTTACAGAAACCTTTATCGGTCTTATCAGTAGCAGTATGTAATTTATCCGTTTTAAGCAACATATTTGCTTAAACGGCACATAAAGATTAATCAAAGTGCCGAAGCGTTTAAGCGCCTCGGCACTTTGGTATTCTCGTGAAAAGGAGTGCGTTGTTATGGCACAACACGTAAGCGTAAGGGAATATGATCCCGCTTGGGAAGAAATGTTCAAAACAGAAGAAAAGCTTATACGCAAAATACTCGGAAACAACTGCAAGGCTGTTCATCATATCGGAAGTACCGCGGTGGAAGGTCTCCCCGCAAAGCCGATAATAGATATTATGCCCGTCGTGGAAGACTTGAAGGCTGTGGACTCTGTTGCAGACCTGTTTGAGCAGGCGGGCTATGAGTATATGGGGGAATTTGGCATCCCCGGCAGACGTTACTTACGCAAAGGCGGCATTGAACGTACTCATCAAGTACACATATTCTCCGAAAACAATGAAAGCGGCAGCTTGGATATAGAGCGGCATTTGGCTGTACGGGACTATTTGCGGTCAAACAAGCAAATTGCTCAAGAGTACGGCGCGCTTAAGATTAGCTTAGCAAAAAAATACCCCTACGATATAGAGGGTTATTGCGACGGCAAAGATTCCTTCGTGCAAAATCTGGAGCGCACAGCGCTAAAATGGAATAAGGACAGAAGCGATTGGAAAAAATTGTACGACGCCGCAAATGCTGTAAGAAACGGCAGAAAAGTGTCTCCGCAAATGGAGGCAGGCGGTGTTTCCGCCGCTCTGTTAAGTGATACGGGCAAGGTCTATGTAGGCGTGTGCATAGACAGTTGTTGCGGTCTCGGTATGTGTGCCGAGCGTAACGCGGCTGCAAATATGATTACTATGGGCGAACAGCGCATCACAAAGCTTGTGGCAATAATGCCAGACGGAGAAGTGGGCGCTCCTTGCGGTGCTTGTCGCGAGTTTTTGGTGCAAATGGATAAAGCCAACGAAAATGCAGAGGTCTTAATGTCTTACGGTGAAAACAAAACCGTAACACTAAAAGATCTAACCCCGTGTTGGTGGATATAAGTATTTATCAAACATTAAGGCCCGACCAATTAGGTCAGGCCTTTATATTTGGGTTGAATCTATAAATAACCGAGAAAAACGAAACCTGTTTAAAAACTATAAGTCATCAACATCTTGCACAGGTCGGTCATCGCCTTCCCGCGTTATTCCCGTATAACTTCCAAAGGGGTCCGAATCGCTGTAAAACATTTCTTCTCCGCCTTCGGTATTAAAAAGCATACCGCTTTTTCCGTTTGGTCTGATTTGTTGTTGTGACATAGGACGAACAAAACCACGTATTAACGGTGTTTTTTGTCCTTTTCTTTTATTAATAAAAGCTTTTTTCTCTTCTCGCATATCTAAAAACACCTTTCAAACACTGTTTCGTTTTTCGTCGGTATTGCTATTATGTACACTTGAAATAAAAATATTCGTTTCGGTTGACAAAAAAATTATATCTTGTTATAATTCGTTTAAGGAAAGGATGTGACACGTTGAAATATATAGGGGTTGATTTTGGCGACGCACGCGTTGGTATTGCATCGACAGACCTCGGCGGCAGTATCGCCTCTGCTGTTGGCATATTAAAGGTCAAGGGACTTAATGACGCTGTGGAAAAAGTTGCCGCTAAAGGCTTGGAATTAGGCGGTCAGGCCTTTGTTGTCGGTCTGCCCAAAACCGCTTTCGGAACCGAGGAATACAGAGTGGAACGTACAAAGCGTTTTGCAAGCCAATTGGAAGAAAAATCGGGTTTGCCCGTGTATTTTTGTGACGAGCGATTTTCTACCGGTGAGGCGCTTCGTTATTTGTCCGAGGGGGGCGTTTACGGCAGCAAGCGAAAACAGGTTTTAGATGCGGTTGCGGCACAGATAATCCTTCAGGCCTATGTTGACGGGCTTTCGCGAAAGGGGTAGGGGAAATGCGTAAGATCTTTCCGTTTAATGCATCCGCAACAAACATATATATGCTTATCGCCATAACAATGTCGTATATTTGTTTCCCGATTTTGGGATTTTTAACTGTTCATACCGCCTGCGTCTTTTTAGGTGTTTCCACATATAACACGCAGTTTTCCGCGGCAACTGCCTTTTTGATTGTTGGAATTTACAGTATTATCGGTATTATAACGATGTATGTGTCTTATTATAAAATAAAAAAACAAAATAAATTTTAAAAACAAAAAAGCACTTGACATTCGCGTGTGATTGTTGTAAAATATCAAAGGCTTGCGGGGCTTGCCCCCTGAAGAGCTTAATATTTGCGGGTATGGCGGAATTGGCAGACGCGCTAGATTCAGGTTCTAGTGGAGGCAACTCTGTACAGGTTCAAGTCCTGCTACCCGCACCAGACAGTGAAAATCCGAACCTTTATCCTGTTGGAGAAGGGTTCGGATTTTTAGTTATGCTTTGATGGCTCTTCACCAATAGTTAGAGTAAAAGTTAAAACGGAATACGATTGAAGCAAAGCCTACCGCAGGTATCCCAACGACTAGGGTTTGCTTTAGGCAAATACAGTCAACCGAATAAACCGAAAGTTGACCTTGCTTTGTATAAACCCAAAGTTGAGTAGCGTATAAAATTACTTTTTGTATTGCGCAGATGTTCCTTGCTTTATAAACCAAGCGGTTATTGCAACCGTGACGATATTAGTGTATAATCATTTACGCAAGGAACGCGTTGCTGTAAAAACTACAAACGGAGTTGATGTTGATGAATAAGATAGGTACTGTTATTTCCAATGCCAGAAAAAAGGTAGGACTTACCCAGGAAGCCCTTGCGGCAAAGCTTGGGATAACTCCGCAGGCTGTTTCTAAATGGGAAAACGACGTAGGATACCCCGATGTAACGATGTTACCCGAAATATCAAAAACACTCGATATATCTCTTGACGAGCTTTTTGGCACGGAAAACTCTGAGGCGGATATAACGGTGCGTTTCCCCGAAAATAAAAACGGTTTGCCCTTTGTGTGCTCTTTTGGTGAGATGGGGTGTTATTCTGATAAGACTGTAGAAAAATACACGGCAGAGGACGGCGTTGTTCTGTTCACCGATGGCAGTGCTGCGTATATAGCCGAAGGAATGGTTATAAACCAAGGCAAGGGAGAGATACGCTTGGGTAAGGGAACTCTTGATCCCAAAAGACAGCTCAAGGGGCAAACAAGCTACGAAAAAACCTTCAGGGAGTTTGATAGCATAGATTTAAGCCT